>JAHFQX010000039.1 GCA_023259135.1 Betaproteobacteria bacterium
GGAGGGCCAGCTCCAGGAAAAAGGGGTGGATATCAGCTTTACCCCCGCCCTCAAAGCCTTTTTGTCCAAAAAAGGCTTTGATCCGGCCATGGGCGCCCGGCCCATGGCCCGCCTGATCCAGGACACCATACGCCGTGCCCTGGCGGACGAACTGTTGTTTGGCCGTCTGGCTCAGGGTGGCAAGGTGTTGGTGGATATCGACTCCGACGATCAAGTCCGCCTGTCCTTCGCCGACGAGAAAGCGGAAGCTACTGTTTAACCCATAGATAGCGGGTTCCGCGTTGTTCCGGCCAGTTTTCGGGCCGGGACCCGCCTGAATTGCCCTGCCTTTTTGTTATACTCCGCGCCTCGCATGGGAGAGTTTTGCTATGAAAATCCATGAATACCAAGCCAAGGAAATCCTCCGAGGTTTCGGCGTGGCCACGCCCCGCGGCGTGGCGTGTTTCACCGTCGAGGAGGCGGTCAAGGCCGCCCAGGGGCTGGGCGCAAGCGGCCCCTGGGTGGTGAAAGCGCAAATCCACGCCGGCGGGCGCGGCAAAGGGGGAGGGGTGAAACTGGCCCGCTCCCTGGATGAAGTGCGGGAATATGCCGACAAGATTCTGGGCATGCATCTGATCACGCCGCAGACCAGTCCGGAAGGCCAATTGGTGCGCCGCTTGCTGGTGGAACAGGGAGTGGACATCGCCAAGGAACTCTACGTCGGCATGGTGGTGGACCGATCTTCCCAGCGAGTGGTGGTGATGGCCAGTTCCGAAGGCGGCATGGAGATCGAGGAGGTGGCGGCTCGTAGCCCAGAGAAGATTCATAAGGTTTTTGTCGACCCCGCCGCGGGACTGACTCCCGAGGAAGCGGCAGGCTTGGCTCGGGCCATCGGTATTCCCGAGGCCTCGGTTGCCGAGGCTGTCGGGATACTGCGGGCGCTCCATCAAGCTTTTGTCGAGACCGATGGCGGCTTGGCGGAAATCAATCCCCTGGTGCTCACCGGAGCCGGCAAGGTGGTGGCCCTGGACGCCAAGATGAATTTCGACGACAACGCCTTGTTCCGGCATCCGGAGATTTTGGCCTTGCGGGATCTGGATGAAGAGGATCCGGCGGAGATCGAAGCCTCCCGGTTCGGCTTGTCCTACATTTCCCTGGACGGCAACATCGGTTGCCTGGTGAACGGCGCCGGACTGGCCATGGCCACCATGGACATCATCAAGCTCTACGGCGGCGAGCCCGCCAACTTCCTGGATGTGGGGGGCGGAGCCACCACCGAGAAAGTGACCGAGGCTTTCAAGCTGATGCTGAGCAACCCCAAGGTCCATGCCATCCTGGTCAATATTTTCGGCGGGATCATGCGCTGCGACGTGATCGCGACCGGCGTGGTGGAAGCCGCCCGGCAGGTGAAGCTGAAGGTACCCCTGGTGGTGCGGCTGGAAGGCACCAATGTGGAGCTGGGCAAGCAGATTTTGGCGGAATCGGGGCTGGCCATTATCCCCGCCGCTCACATGGCGGATGCCGCGGAAAAAGTCGTTCGGGCGGCCGGGGCTTGAAGGAATAGGATAAAGACATGGCGATACTGATAGGCAAAAATACTAAGGTCATCACCCAGGGAATCACCGGCAAGACCGGCAGCTTTCACACCGTCCAGTGCCTGGACTACGCCCACGGCCGAGAATGTTTCGTGGCGGGAGTCAATCCCGGCAAGGGGGGGCAGAGCTTCGAGGGGGTGCCGGTTTTCGAGACGGTGAAGGAAGCCAAGCAGCGCACCGGAGCCAATGCTTCGGTGATCTATGTGCCGCCGCCTTTCGCCGCGGCAGCCATTGACGAGGCCGTGGACGCCGGGCTGGATCTGGTGATCTGCATCACCGAAGGCATCCCGGTACGGGATATGATCCGTACCCGCCATCGCATGCGGGGGACCCCAACCTTGCTGGTCGGGCCCAACTGCCCCGGCGTCATTACTCCGGGCGCCATCAAGATCGGCATCATGCCCGGCCACATCCACAAGCCCGGTTCCATCGGGGTTGTATCCCGTTCCGGGACTCTGACTTACGAAGCCGTCTGGCAATTGAGCGAGTTGGGGCTGGGCCAGTCCACTTGCGTGGGCATCGGCGGCGATCCGGTGAATGGCCTCAAGCACTTGGATGTCATGAAAATGTTCAACGACGATCCGCAAACCGAGGCGGTCATCATGGTGGGGGAAATCGGCGGCTCCGACGAGGAGGAGTGCGCTGTTTGGATGAAGTCCCACATGAAGAAGCCGGTGGTGGGATTCATCGCCGGGATCACCGCGCCGCCCGGCAAGCGCATGGGCCACGCCGGCGCCATCATTTCCGGAGGCAAGGGCACCGCTCAGGAGAAGCTGGCGGTGATGGAAGAATGCGGCATCCAGATAACCCGCAACCCCGCCGAAATGGGCAAGACCCTGATGAAGTCGCTGTTGTGATACCCCGCTAATTCCGGTGGCCGGATTCGTCTCCCTTGTCCCGGCGCGGCCAGGTCCACCAGACGATGCCGATGAGCAGCGCCAGGGCAATTCCAGCTTCCAGCAGCAGCCATTCCATGGGTTTTCGGAGGGGGATAACGAAGGGCCCCCACTCTAGCGGAAAATGCTCCGCCCTCCAATCGGCTTGGACTTTGGTCGCCCTGTTGCTGGCTGCCTGCGCCGCCCCGCCCGTGGCCAAAGTCGAAATCCCCGCCCTGCCGGGCTTTGCGGCGGTGGGCTTCGATGCCTTGCCGGGCTGGACCGACGATGATATGGACCATGTCCAGGTCGCGCTGCTGCAAAGCTGCCGGGCGTTGGGGGCGCGCCTGGCCTGGCGGGAGATATGCCAGGCCGCGGGGGAGTGGTTATCTCCGTCCGCCGCCGAGGTCCGGCGATTTTTCGAGACTCGCTTCACGCCTTACCGGATCCTGGGCGAGGAGGGTTCGGACCAAGCTTTCCTGACCGGCTATTTCGAGCCGGTGCTGCAGGGTAGCCGGCGGCCGTCGGCAATCTACCGCTATCCGGTGTATCGGGCACCCGACGATCTGGTGAGCGTGGAGTTGGCCGGGCTCTACCCGGAACTCGCCAAACTGCGTCTGCGGGGACGCTTGGCAGGCCGCAAGCTGGTGCCTTATTTCAGTCGTGCCGAGATCGACGCCGATCCCTCCCCTTTGGCGGGCAATGAAATCCTCTGGGTGGACGATCCGCTGGAACTGTTCTTCCTCCAAGTGCAGGGTTCGGGGCGGGTGCTGCTGGAGGATGGCCGGCGAGTTCGGTTGGGCTATGCCGACCAGAACGGCCACCCTTACCGCCCCATCGGCCGCTGGCTTGTAGAGCAAGGCATGCTATCGCCGGACCAGGTGACCATGCGGAGCATTAAGGATTGGGCCCGGGAACACCCTGAACAGTCGCGGCAACTTATGAACTACAATCCCAGCTATGTCTTTTTCCGGGAGATTGCCGACGATCTCCCCGGTCCTCTGGGCTCTCTCGGGGTGTCCCTGACCGCCGCTCGTAGCATCGCCGTGGATCCCCGCTGGCTGCCGCTGGGAGCACCGGTTTACTTGGCCACTACTTGGCCCGGGTCGGATACCCCGCTTAATCGGCTGGTGTTTGCCCAGGATACCGGAGGGGCCATCAAAGGACGGTTGCGGGCGGATTTCTTTTGGGGAACCGGTCCCGAGGCCGGGGAACGGGCCGGGGCCATGAAACAAGCGGGGCGCTTGTGGCTGCTGCTGCCCCGGAGCTTGGATCCTGTCCAAAGTTTTTCTAGACCCTGAACCGGGTTTCTGGAGGGGTTTCTGGGTTATAATTTTCGAGCACGCGCTTGCTTGTCGCGTCGAACAAAAAACCCATATCTGATAACCATGCTTCCCCTTCGATCCGTTATTTCAACCCAGAGCGACGAGTTCCGGATCAACCGGGAAAACTACCTGATTCGTATCCGGGATCTCCATGCCCGCCGAGCTGCCGCCAACGAAGGCGGTTCCGAGAAGGCTCGCCAACTGCACCGCTCGCGGGGCCAAATGCTGCCCCGCGAGCGGATTTTCGCCTTGACCGATCCCGGCTCGCCGTTCCTGGAGTTCGGCCATTTAGCCGGGGAGGGGATGTACGAGGGAACGCCGCCGGGGGCGACCATGGTGACCGGGGTGGGCCTGGTCCATGGGCGGGCCTGCATGATTATCGCCAACGATCCCACCGTCAAAGGCGGCACCATGTTCGGCATGACCACCAGAAAGCACGTGCGGGCGCAGTTGTTCGCTTGGCAGCACCGGCTGCCGTGCATCACCATGGTGCAATCGGGGGGCGCGTTTTTGCCGGACTTGGCCAACATCTTCCCCGACGAGGGCCAGGGCGGCTCCATCATGTACAACCAGGTGAAGATGTCGGCGGCGGGGATTCCGCAGATCGCCATCGTGCACGGTCCCTCCACGGCGGGGGGCGCCTACATTCCGGCCTTGTGCGACGAAGTGGTGATCATCCGCAACCAAGGAGCCATGTTCCTGGGTAGTCCGCAACTGGTTTTTTCGGCGACGGGAGAAGTAATCGACATCGAACCCCTGGGGGGGGCCGAGATGCACAGCCGGGTCAGCGGAGTGTCGGATCACATCGCCGAGAACGACAGCCATGCGCTGGCGATCACGCGAAACATCGTGGCCAACCTGGGGGAGTTGCCGGAACTGAGGTGGAAACTCGCGGCTCCGGAAGAACCCCTGTACTCCCCCGAAGAGATTTACGGAGTGGTGAGTTCCGATCCTCGTTTCCCGACGGACAACCGGGAAGTGCTGATGCGGCTGGTGGACGGCAGCCGGTTCCAGGAATTCAAGGAACTGTACGGCGACACGCTGATTTGCGGGTTCGCCCGGATCAAAGGCTATGAAATCGGCATCTTAGCGAATACCGGCGTGTTGTTCGGCGAGAGCGCGGTGAAGGGCGTCCACTTCATCGAACTGTGTTGCAAGCGGGACATTCCCTTGCTGTTCATGGCCGATGTGGCGGGTTTCATGGTGGGCAAGGCCGTCGAGCAGACGGGCATCGCCAAGCATGGGGCGAAGATGATCACCGCCATGTGTTCGGCCGATGTTCCTAAATATACCCTGATTACCGGCGGATCCTACGGCGCTGGGTACCTCGCCATGTGCGGCCGCGCCATGAAACCCAACGCTTTGATCATGTGGCCTACTGCCCGGGCGGCCATCATGGGCCCCGATCAGGCCGCCAATACCTTGGCCATGGTGCGGGAAGATATTCTCCAGCGGGAAGGCCGGACATGGACCGATGCGGAGCGGGATGCCTATAAAGAACCGGTTCGCAAGAGTTTCGAGGAATTCGCCAACGCCTACAACTTCGCTCGTCATGAGTGGTGCGACATGGTCATCGACCCGGTGGAAACCCGGGATACGCTGGCCATGCTGCTGGACCTGGCGGGGCGGACCCCCGCCAAAGAAACCCGTTTCGGGGTGTTTCGGATGTGACGGCCTCCGGCGCCGATGAGCGCCGGAGGGAACCGATGTTGCAAGGCTGAATAGTTTACGGGAGAGCAAGCTGCATGAATGTGATGAAATCGACCCTTTCCACGGTGACGGAAGAATTTCGCCGGAATCGGGCGGCTTATCTGGAGCGTATCCGGGACCTCCACGCCCGCCGAGCCGCCGCCAACGAAGGCGGCTCGGAGAAGGCCCGCAAATTGCACAAGAGCCGCGGCCAAATGCTGCCCCGCGAGCGGATTTTCGCCTTGACCGATCCCGGCTCGCCGTTCCTGGAATTTGGCCACTTGGCGGGGGAAGGGATGTACGAGGGGGTGCCGCCGGGAGCCACCGTCATCACCGGAGTGGGGCAAGTCAACGGCCGGTCTTGCATGATCATCGCCAACGAAGCGGCGGTGAAAGGCGGCACCATGTTCGGCATGACCACCAAGCGGCACACTCGGGCTCAATTGTTCGCTTGGCAGCACCGGCTGCCGTGCATCACCATGGTGCAATCCGGCGGGGGCTTCCTGCCGGACTTGGCCAACATCTTTCCCGACGAGGGCCAGGCCGGCTCCATCATGTACAACCAGGTGAAGATGTCGGCGGCGGGGATTCCGCAGATCGCCATCGTGCACGGTCCCTCCACGGCGGGGGGCGCCTACATTCCGGCCTTGTGCGACGAAGTGGTGATCATCCGCAACCAAGGAGCCATGTTCCTGGGTAGTCCGCAACTGGTTTTTTCGGCGACGGGAGAAGTAATCGACATCGAACCCCTGGGGGGGGCCGAGATGCACAGCCGGGTCAGCGGAGTGTCGGATCACATCGCCGAGAACGACAGCCATGCGCTGGCGATCACGCGAAACATCGTGGCCAACCTGGGGGAGTTGCCGGAACTGAGGTGGAAACTCGCGGCTCCGGAAGAACCCCTGTACTCCCCCGAAGAGATTTACGGAGTGGTGAGTTCCGATCCTCGTTTCCCGACGGACAACCGAGAAGTGCTGATGCGGCTGGTGGACGGCAGCCGGTTCCAGGAATTCAAGGAACTGTACGGCGACACGCTGATTTGCGGGTTCGCCCGGATCAAGGGTTACGAGATCGGGATTCTGGCCAACAACGGGGTGATGTTCGGCGAGAGCGCGGTGAAGGGGGCGCATTTCATCGAGCTGTGCTGCAAGCGGGACATCCCGCTGTTGTTCATGGCCGACCTGTCCGGCTTCATGGTGGGCAAGGCCGTCGAGCAGACGGGCATCGCCAAGCATGGAGCTAAATTCATTACCGCCATGGCCTCCGCCAATGTCCCTAGATACACCCTGATTACGGGGGGTTCTTATGCCGCCGGATACCTGGCCATGTGCGGCCGGGCCTTCAAGCCCAACGCCATGATGATGTGGCCCACCGGCCGGTCGGCGCTGATGGGCCCGGAACAGGCCGCCACTACCCTGGCGATGGTGAAGGACAACATCCACAAGCGGGAAGGCACCAGTTGGACCGAGGCAGAACGGGAAGCCTACAAGGCCCCGGTCCGCAAAACCTTCGAGGAATTCGCCAACGCCTACAACTTCTCCCGGCACTTGTGGTGCGACATGGTGATCGACCCTCTTGAGACGCGGGACGTGATGGCGCTGCTGCTGGATTTAGCCGGGCGCACTGCGGCCCAGGAGACGCAATTCGGCGTATTCCGGATGTGATGTAAGGAATACGGGCGCACTGACAAAGGAAAACGCAACGATGTTCAAAAAGATCCTCATCGCCAACCGCGGCGAAATCGCCTGCCGCATTGCCCGGACCTGCCAACGGCTCGGCGTCGCGGTGGCCGGAGTGCACTCGGCGGCCGACCGGGACGCGCTGCACGTTCAAGTCATCGGCGAATCGGTGGAAATCGGCGGCGCCCCCGCCGCGGAGAGCTACCTCAAGATCGACGCCGTGCTGGACGCCGCCCGCCAAGTCGGCGCCCAAGCCATCCACCCCGGCTTTGGCTTCCTCGCCGAAAACGCCGCCTTCGCCCGGGCCGCGGAAGCCGCCGGACTGGTGTTCATCGGCCCCACCCCCGAAGTCATCGAGCGGCTGGGCGACAAAGCCGCCGCCAAGCGCGAAGCCCGCGCCGCCGGGGTGCCGGTGGTGCCCGGCAGCGAAGTCCCCAGCGACAACGTCGAAGAAGTTGCCGGGATCGTCCGGGGCCTCCAGCTCCCCGTCATGCTCAAGGCCGCCGCCGGCGGGGGCGGCAAAGGCATGCGGGCGATCCACAGCCTGGAACGGCTCGAAGACGAAATCGAATCCGCCATGCGCGAAGCCCAGAACGCCTTCGGCTCCCCCGGGCTGATCGTCGAACGACTGATCGAATCGGCCCGCCACATCGAAATCCAGATCGCCGGCGACGGCGCCGGCAAGGTCATCCACCTCTACGAGCGCGAATGCTCCTTGCAGCGCCGCCACCAAAAGATCATCGAAGAAGCCCCCGCCGCCAACCTCCCCGCCAAGCTGCGCGACCACATCGCCGCCGACGCCGTGCGCATCGGCGAACGGCTGCGCTACCGCGGGGTCGGCACGGTGGAATTCATCGTCCAGGACAACGCCTACTACTTTCTCGAAGTCAACCCCCGGCTGCAAGTCGAGCACCCCGTCACCGAAATGGTCACCGGGCTCGATATCGTCGAAATCATGCTGCGCATCGCCAGCGGCGAAGGCCTGCCGCTCGACCAAGAGGCCGTGACGCTCCACGGCCACGCCGTGGAAACCCGCATCTACGCCGAAGACCCGGCGGCCGGCTTCCTGCCCTCCACCGGGCGGCTGTCCACCGTCCGCTTCCCCCAAGACGGCGTTCGGGTGGAAACCGGGGTGCAAACCGGCACGGACATCACCCCCTACTACGACCCCATGCTGGCCAAGCTCATCACCCACGCCCCCACCCGCGACCAGGCGCTGGACCGCATGGTCCTGGCGCTGGACGAAATCAGCCTGTTCGGGGTGACCACCAACCGAGACTTCCTCAAGCGGCTCTTGAACCTCCCCGAGACCCGCTCCGCCACCTTCCACACCCGGCTCATCGACGAGCGCATCCAGGGCTGGGAGCTCAAGAGCACCACCCACGACGCCGACACCCTGGCCATCGCCGCCTACTACTGGCTCCGGCAACAGCGCGCCGCCCCGAAAAACGGCGCCTGGTCGGCCTGGGACATGAGCGGCTGGCAGATGAGCGCCGGCGGCGCCGGGCTGGCTCCCATTCCGGCCCTGCACCTGGAAGCCGGGCAACAGGCCGCCGAGATCCGCTTCGCCCCCGTGCAGCGGGACGGCAGCCTGCTGGTGGGGGTCAACGACCAGCAGATCCGGCTGACCCTCACCCCCCTGGGGGAAGAGCGCTACCTGGCGGTGATCGGCGCCCAGCGGCAGACGGTGCGCATCGCTCAGCAAGACCAGACTCTGTTCGTGCAGGACCGCCAAGGCAGCCACACCCTGACGGCGCTACCCTACCTGAGCTACATCAGCGCCACCCAGGAGGCCAGCGGCGAGTTGCGGGCGCCCATGATGGGGCTGATCCTCAAGGTCAACGTCCAGCCCGGCGACACCGTCCAGGCCGGCCAAGTGGTGGCGGTGCTGGAATCCATGAAAATGGAGATGCGCATCGCCGCCGAGTGCAACGGCACCGTCACCGCCGTCCACTGCCAGCCCGGCCAGACCGTCGAGCGCAATGCCATCGTCGTCGTGGTGGAGCCGGAAAAATAGGGCGGTAGGTGAGCGGCTCCCTGGATGGGTCGGACCCCGTCAAACCAATCACCACGGAAGTCAGGTACCGGACAGCCGGTTTTTTCGACTATGGTGTTGTGATTTCACAATACCCATCTCGAAAATAAGAGTTTAAAATTTTTTTTGGTTGCTATGCTGCACCGCAGTTCGGCATATTGGGCCCCTGTTTCACCAGTGACTGTCGCTGTAGCAGGCGCCTTTGCCGCGCCGGCCATCGTGCTGGCGCAGAGCACCGGCAATGTCACGATCTACGGCCGCGTGAACATGAGCTTTGACCGCTATCCCGCCACCGGCATCACCGCCGCCGGGGTCGCCGGAAACGGCGCCGGGTTGGCGGCCAACGTCACCAACCCTGATCGGGATCGGCGCAACACGATCCTCACCGCGATTCATACCATCGGCAACAGCCGGCTGTTCGCCACTTATGGCACCGGTAGCGACGTGAACGGAGCGGTGGCTGGTGGCGCCGGGACGGGGGCCAAGCAATGATGCGGGTATTACGCACGTTGCTTGTTGCTGCGCTGCTTGGCTGGGCAGGAATGGCCTTTGCCCAGGATAAAAAGCTCACCCTAAGGGTCGCGGATTTTCTCCCCTTAAACCATTACGTCGCTGAATACGGCCTCAAGTTCTGGATGGACAGCGTCACTCGGGCTACCGGGGGGGCGGTCGGTTTTGAGTATTACCCAACGGAGCAGCTGGGCAAAGCGAAAGATATGCTGGCTTTGGCGCAGTCGGGAGTGGCCGACATCACCTATGTGGTCCCTTCCTTCGTTTCCGAAAAGATGCCTTTGTCGGCGGTGGCCGAATTACCCGGGGGGTTTTTTACCTCCTGCGCTGGCAGCCAAGCCCTCTGGAGCCTGATACAAAAGGATGGGTTCTTGTCCCAAAAAGAATTCCAGCCTAATGGAGTGCGGGTACTCTTCGCGCTGGTGTTATCCCCTTATCAGATTTATACCAAGAACAAGTTCACATCCATTAGGGATCTGGAAGGGCTCAAGATCTATGCTGCCGGTGGAGCAAAGGAGTTGGCTGTGCGCAGGCTCAAGGCGGTGCCCATCAGGATGACTGGGCCGGAGATCTATCAAGCTTTATCCCGAGGCACCATCGACGGGATGATGTCGCCCCCGGCTAGCTTATTCCCTTACAACATTCAGACCGTAACCAAATACGGCACCGTAGGGGAAAATTTCGGCAGCTACGTTGCCACCTATGTCATCAGCGAAACAAAATTCAAGGAGTTGCCGCCAGGCGTTCAGAAAGCGATGACAGAGGCTGGAGAGGCCACCGTAACCCGCGCCTGCGCCCTTATTGACAGGGATCTGGACGGCTACACGGATAAGCTCAAGCAGGCGGGAAACACTCTGCTCCAGATTCCCGCCTCCGAACGGAAGGAAGTGGATGCTCTCATGGCATCGGTTGGGCGGGAATGGGCCGAAGGGCTGGACAAACGGGGGAAACCCGGAAGCGAGGCACTGAAGGCGTTCCGGGATGCTCTCAAGGCGGGACGCTAAGCTGTCCATGTCTAGAACACCCTACAACTATTTGAAAAGTAAATCAACATGAGCGGCCCCCTGGAAGGCTTTCGCATCATCGATCTCACCACCATCGGCATGGGGCCCTACGCGACCCAGACCATGGGGGACTTGGGGGCCGACGTCATCAAGGTGGAAGCCCCGCCCGGCGGGGACATGATGCGCACCAACTCCCCGGGACGCAATCCGGGCATGGCCTCGCTGTTCTTTCATCTGAACCGCAGCAAGCGCAGCGTGGTGCTGGACTTGAAGCGCCCCGCCGGACGCGAAGCGCTGCTGCGGTTGATCAAGGACGCCGACGTGCTGATCTTCAACGTCCGTCCGCAAGCCATGGCTCGTCTGGGCTTGAACTACGAGGACGTGGCAGCGGCCAATCCGCGCATCGTCTATTGCGCCTTGGTGGGCTATGGCCAGGACGGGCCCTACGCGGGACGAGCCGCCTTCGACGATCTGATTCAAGGGGCCTCGGGCCTGGCTGCCCTGGAAGGCCAAATGGGCGGGGAGCCCCGTTATGCGCCCGGCTGGATCGCCGACCAGGGAGTGGGGCTGGTGGCGGTGTACGCGGTGCTGGCCGCGCTGCTACACCGGGAGCGCAGCGGCATCGGGCAGGCGGTGGAAGTCCCCATGTTCGAAACCATGGCTCAATTCATGATGACCCCCCACCTGTTCGGGCACACCTTCCGTCCCCCCATCGGCCCGACGGGATATATTCGGCTGTTTGAGCGGCGCCCCTACAAGACCCGGGACGGATACATCTGCGCTGGGGCCTATACCGGGGATCAATGGAGGCGATTCTTCGACGTGGCGGGACGGCCGGAGTTAAAGGACTCGCCTCGCTACGTGGGCCCTCAAAACATTGCCAAGCATATCGGCGAGCTTTATCAGCTATTCGCCGACACCATGGCTACCAAAACCACCGCGGAATGGCTGGCCCTGCTGGAGCAGGCCGACATCCCCGCCATGCCCATGCATACCCCTGATTCGATCCAGGAAGATCCCCACCTGCGGGCCACGGGTTTCTTTCAGGACGTGGAGCATCCCACCGAAGGCCCGATCCGCACCATGGCGGTTCCCACCCGCTGGTCCCATTCCCGCCCCGTTCCCCAGCGCCACGCCCCCTGCCTGGGCGAGCACAGCACCGAAGTGTTGCGGGAGGCGGGGTATTCGGAGGATGATATCCGCCAGTTGATGGAAGACGGGATCACACGGGGACCCGCCAGCCGGAAATCCAAGGATTACTCACCACAAGGAGGATCACCATGAGCTCGCTACCCAAATTCGTCGAATTCCACGAGGAAGGCCCCCGCGAAGGCTTTCAGATCGAAAAGCAGATTTACCCCCTGGAACAGCGGGTCAAGCTCATCGAGATGCTGGCCGAGAGCGGCCTCAAACAAGTCCAAGTAGGCTCCTTCGTCAATCCCCGGGCCGTGCCCCAGATGGCCGACACCGAACAGTTGTTCGCCGCGATCAAGAAACGCCCCGGCGTCCGTTACACTGCTCTGTGGCTGAACCAGAAAGGCTTCGAGAAAGCCCTGGCCACCCCCGGCGTGGATTTGGACGGCAAGATCATGTTCTACACCACCGATGCCTTCAGCGTCCGCAACAACAATTGCAGCGTCGCCGAGAACCAACAGCGGCAAGCGGAATGGATGAAGCTCTACGCCCAGCACAATGTCCCGGTGGAATCAGCCTATGTCATGACCGCCTTCGGCTGCAATTACCAAGGAGAAGTCCCGCTGTCCGCGGTGCTGGATCAATTCAAGTTCGCCCTGGAACTGTGCCGCGGCGGCAAGCTGCCCCAACTCTATCTGGCCGACACCATGGGCTGGGCCAATCCCGAGGCCATCAAGGAGCGCGTCGCCGCGGTCCGGGAGCTGGCCCCCGGCGCCCGCATCGGCTTGCACTTGCATGACACCCGCGGCCTGGGGCCGGCCAACTTCTACGCCGCGCTGGAAGCGGGAGTGGATTTATTCGACAGCTCGGTGGCCGGATTGGGTGGTTGCCCCTTCGCCAGCCACGCCGCTCACACCGCAGCGGGCAATATCTGCACCGAGGACATGGTGCTGATGTGCCAGGAAATGGGCGTGGCAACGGGCATCGATCTGGACAAGCTGATCGCCGCCTCGCAATTCGCGGAACAAGTGATCGGCCGGACCCTCAACGGCAAGGTCATGCACGGCGGCAACCTGGAAAAATACCGCAAGAAAGCCGCCTGACCCATCTCCCGCGCCCTCTTGCTCTCACCGAGCAAGAGGGCCGCTCCGCCGTCTCGCCACGAAACTTGTAGAGATATCAGCGTACGGCGGTCAGGGCCTCGGTGAAGGCTTTAAGCACCTCGTTCCCCGGCTTGCCCCGCTTGTCCAGAGCATCGGCCCATTCAGCCCCAACCGTGGCGGCCAAGGCAGCGATTTCCTTGTGATCTGCGGGTGGGAAGCTGATTACGGCAACGCCCTGCTGCTTCAGCTTTTCGTAGTCCGCCGCCACCCCTTTGTCCGCTACCGCGCACACATTCCTGCTGGCAGCCTCGCCAGCCTCCAGCATGATCTTCTGGATACTCTCCGGCAATTTCTTCCAACGCCCTTCGCTGATGCCATACATACCTACCCCGCTGCCGAAGTTTTCCCCAATGGTGATGAATCTCGCCGACTCCGATAATTTATAGGACAAAATGCTCGCCGTAGGCAGGACAGCGCCATCAATGGTTCCCCGGGACAGGGAGTCATAAACATCCGGCCCGGCTATCCGGACGGGGACCGCCTTCAGTTTGCGCAGCATGCTCTCCTTCGGCCCCCCCGTGGTCTGGATTTTTTCACCCTCAAAGCTTTTAATCGACTCCAGCTTGTGACGCAAAATGATCTGATAGGGAGGCAACACGACCATGAAAATAGGCCGAAACCCCAAGGGGAGATGTTCCTTCGTCGCCAGTACACCCCCTTGCTTCGTCAAACGCAATAAAGCCAGGGTTCCGGCACAGGCCGTTCCGAAGCCACCCGGTAACTCCACCACTCCCGACAGAGGTAATTTGTCGGAGGTATAGGACGGATTCACCATGGCAATATCGGCGACCCCGGACAAGGCCAAGGCCAACATATCTTTGGCCTTGCCCAATTGCTCGGACGGATAATATTCGAACTCCACCGTCCCGCCGGTACCCTTGGTCACCGCATTCATCCAATACTTGACCAGTGGTTCTATTAATAAATGATTGGGAACCAGATAATCGGCGACTCGCAGGACGATCTTCTTATCCTGGGCGCCGGACAATCCCGCGAAAAAGCTTAGCCCCAAAACCAGCATCACTCCAAAAACTTTCCCCAAGCAATGAATCATGATTTCCCCTCCTTAACGATACCCGCATTGAGCAACTCATTAATTTCGTCGTTCGCCATTCCCAATTCGGTCTGCAGAATCTGCACCGTATGCTCACCCGGTGCCGCGATTCGGGCAGTTTCCTCCTTCCGACCCGCCTCTATCTTCGAAAGCTTAACAGGGTTCCCCACCACCTTGAGATGGGCGCCATACTCATCCATCACATCGACAAGCATTCGCCTCGCGGCAAAATGTGGCTCCACCAGAATGTCTTCCGGGGTCAACACTGGCGCGGCGGCCAAGCCGGCTTCCTGAAACAAGCGGGCAATCTCGAATTTCGATTTGCTCCGTGCCCACTCACTGACCACGGGAACGACATGCTCTGCGAGCGCTGCTTTACGGGTCGATTTGTCGATGATTCTCGGATCGACGACCCACTCTGGATGACCCAGTACATCGGAAAATTTCGACCAGTGGGAGGACTCGATCAGCACGATAACGAACCGCCCGTCTCGCGCCGTTAGATCATAGCTCCCCCAGCCAGTCATCAGAGGCTCTTCGCGGTCCCGGCCACGGTCGCTAACCCCCTGCAAGCGCGACAGCACGTGCAGGAGTATCGATCTCTCGTTGAGAGCGAGCAGGCTGTCCGCCATCGACATGTCGACGTACTGCCCGGTCCCGCTGCGGTCACGGTCCCGCAACGCGATCAACGTGCCGATTGTAGCGAAGAGCGTGGTAACGATGTCGCCGAGAGCAATGGCTTGGGCTCCCTCGTGAGGAGCGCCGATGGAGTGAGCAACACCGCCGATAGCCTCGCCGATCGGCCCATACGAAGCCAGATCCAGAAGAGGACTCTCCAGCACCTCCCGATGTCCGAAGCCGCTCACAGAGACATAGATTAAGCGTGGGTTAAGGGCGGACAAACCTTCGTATCCAAGCTTGTATTTTTCAACAACCCCCGGGCGAAAATTCTCGGCGAACACGTCCGCCCGCGCCGCCAGCCGGCGAACAATTTCCTGCCCTCGAGAATCTCGCAAGTTGACCGCGATGCGCCTCTTGTGGCGGCCGGTCCGCAGTCGCCAGCGGGTATCCGAATCCTCCCGATACGCCGCCTGCTCGACGCTTATTACGTCTGCCCCGAAGTCGGAGAGCAACTGCGTACCGAAAGGTAGGGCCAGCAGCGCTTCGCAAGTCACGATCTTGATGCCGTGAAGCGGCATGTATTCCCGCGCTCTCAATGGCTGGGAGCGCCCCTCCTGTTCCTGCCGAATCATCGCTCGTTTCCCTTTCGTATATACCTCTGCGGACACGTCGTCGAAATGCAATTGGCCGCCATGGGTTAATCCAGACGCTACGCAAGGCACACCCCGAAATCCAGCCCGCTCTCGAGATGAAGCTCTTGCGGGAGAATGCCCTTAACATCCTTGGCAGTGCGTGAGACAGCGTTCCGTCACTCACCGCGAAACACCGGCTTACGCTTTTCCAGAAAGGCCCGGGAGCCCTCCTGGGCGTCCTTGCTGCTCCACACTTTAACCTGCAGTTCCCGCAAGGCGCGAATTTCCTCCGGGCCGGGACCTTGTCCGGCCATCAGAATATCGACGATGCGCTTGGCCCCCGCCACCGACAAGGGGGCCGCTTCGATGAGCTGCCGGGCGTAGGCCAGGGTTTCTTCCCGCAACCGGGCGCGGGGCACCACGCGATTCACCAATCCCATGGCCAGGGCCTCCGCGGCGCTGATGGTGCGTCCGCTCATGAACAGATCCTTGGCGTTGGCCGGACCCACCAACTGAATGAAGCGCCGGGTGCCTTCCCAGGTATAAAGAATTCCCAACCGGGCGGGGGGAATCGCCAGCCGGGCCTCTTCGGCGGCGAAACGGAAATCGCAGTTGGTCAACAGATCGCACGCCGCCCCCATGGTCACCCCGTTGATCATGGCGATGAGCGGCTTGCCGATCTGCCGCAGCTTGCCGTAGGCCTCCTCGATGAGCCCGGTTTCTTCCCCCGGCTTGCCCCCGCCGGCGCTTTTGAGTTCCGAGATGTCGAAGCCGGCGCAAAACGACGTGTCGCCGGAACCGGTGATGACGATCGCCCGGGTTTGCGGATTCCGGTCTTCGGCAAGGGCCGCGTCGCGCAGCTCCCTCAGCATGGTGGGGGACAGGGCGTTGCGCTTGTCCGGCCGATGCAGCAGCAGAATGGCGATGCCGTCTTCCCGCTGGATTTGCAGGTATTGGTGCGTCATGAAATAGCCTCCCAAAATAGTCGTTGGTATGAAACCAAGCCATTTTCCCGGAAATCCCGCCAAGGGGAAACCACAACACCTTCCGCGGCGGGAAAATTTTCCCGCCGGCGACTTCAGCCCGCGGCGCAGCCCTCTTTAACCCCCGCCTTCTTGAGGATGATTTCCAGGGGACAAAAGCGGGTGAAGCCGCTCTGCAGCAGGTTGAGCCCGACAAAAGCCGTTAGCCACAGCCAATGGGCGCTGTGGAACATCGGGCTGGCCGGCGCTCCCAAACCCAGGGACACCAGCACCACGGCTCCCGCGAAAACCCTGATCACTCGTTCGGTCGTCATATCCCACTCCTTTTTGACAGCTCACCATCCGCGTCCCGCCCCTTCAGCCGCCACTGCCGACCACCGGTCCGGGACTTTCCCATCCGCGCCGCGTCATGGCATACAGCACGGGAATCACCACCAAGGTCAGCGCGGTGGACACCAAAATCCCGAACAACAGGGACACCGCCAGACCGTTGAAAATCGGATCGTCCAGAATAAAGATCGCCCCCAGCATGGCCGCCAGCCCGGTCAGCATGATAGGCTTGGCGCGGGCGACGGCGGCGCGGATCACGGCCTCCTGCAGCGGGGCGCCGTCGGCGATTTCGGCATCGATGAAATCCACCAACAGGATGGAATTGCGCACGATAATCCCCGCCAGGGCCATCATCCCGATCATGGAGGTGGCGGTAAACTGGGCGCCCAGCAACGCATGGCCGGGCATCACTCCCACCAAGGTCAGGGGAATGGGGGCCATGATCACCAAGGGAGTGAGGTAGGATCTGAACTGGGCCACCACCAGCAGGTAGATCAGCACCAACCCCACCGCGTAGGCCAGCCCCATGTCCCGGAAGGTTTCGTAAGTAATCTGCCACTCGCCATCCCATTTCAAGGCCAATCCAGCATAGCGATCTTCCGGTTGCCGGGTGAACCACTGGCTGACGCCGCCCATCTCATCTAGGGAAAGGCCGGCCAGCCGGGAACGGATATCGAACATGCCGTACAGGGGGCTGTCCGCCCCGCCGGCGGCATCCCCCACCACATACACCACCGGCAGCAGATCCTTATGGTAAATGGCCCGCTCCCGCTCCACAGACGCCACCTCGACCAACTCCGCCAAGGGAATCGGATGCGCTTCGCCACGCCCCCGTACGCGCAACCGCAGCGCTTGCTCCAGATCACCCTGGGCTTCCGCGGCCAGGGTCAAGCGCACCGGGATTTCGTATTTGGCCGTGCCGGTGTGCAAAGGCGTGACGTTTTCTCCGGCCAGGCCGATGCCCAGCGTTTCCGCCATATCGGCGGTCGCCACCCCCTTCAGCGCCGCCAGGCTGCGCCGCGCCCGCACCGCGTATTTTCCGGCGCTGTCCTCGATGCTGCTGTCCACCCCGACGATCCCCGGCGTGTTGGCAAACACCGTTTTCACCGCCCCCGCGGCTTGTGTCTGGGCGGCGTAGTCCGGGCCATAGATTTCCGCCACGATGGGGGACAGCACCGGCGGACCCGGCGGCACTTCCACGATCTTCACCTTGGCGCCATGCACCGCGCCGATCTGCTCCAGCGGCTGCCGCACCGCCGCCGCGATGGCGTGGCTTTGCCGGTCCCGCTGTCGCTTATCCAGCAGGTTCACTTGGATATCCCCCCTCTCCGGCGCGGCTCTCAGGTAATACTGGCGGATCAGGCCGTTGAAATTGATCGGGGATGCGGCGCCCGCATAGGCTTGATAATCGGTGACCTCCGGGACGGTGGCGAGATACGCTCCCAATTCCCGCAGCGCTTGGGCGGTTTTCTCCAACGGGGTCCCCGCCGGCATATCCACCACGACCTGGAATTCCGATTTGTTGTCCAGCGGCAGCATCTTGAGAACGACCCACTGCACCGCCGGCAAGGCCAGCGATGCGGCCACCAGCGCCAGCATCGCCGCCATCAACCCCCAACGGTTGCGGGTGGCGCGGGGACCGGCGAGGAAAAGGCCAAATACCCGCCGGAAAAAGCGCTCCAGGCTGCCCGCCGCGGGCTCGGTGCCGTGGCCGGCGGCGGGTTTGGCCAAGAGGCGCAATGCCAGCCAAGGGGTAACGATAAACGCCACGGCCAGGGAAATGAGCATGCCCAGACTGGCGTTGATGGGGATCGGCCGCATATAGGGGCCCATCAAACCCGTGACGAAGGCCATGGGCAGCAGCGCGGCCACCACGGTCAAGGTGGCGAGAATGGTGGGTCCGCCCACTTCGTCCACCGCCGCGGGGATGAGCTGGGCCAGGGGAATATTTTGTTGCGCCCTGCGGCGGTGGATGTTTTCCACCACCACAATGGCATCGTCCACCAAGATGCCGATGGAAAAAATCAGCGCGAATAAGGACACCCGGTTCAGGGTAAAGCCCCAGGCCCAGGAAGCGAACAGCGTGGCCGCCAGAGTCAGCAGCACCGCAGCCCCGACGATCGCCGCTTCCCGGCGCCCCAGGGCCGCCCAGGCCAGGGCGATCACCGACAAGGTGGCGAAAATCAATTTATGGATCAGCCGGCTCGCCTTGTCGTCGGCGGTTTCGCCATAGTTGCGAGTGACGGTGGCTTGCACCCCATCGGGAATCACGCTGCCGCGCAACTGCTCCAGGCGGAGCACAAGCCGCCGGGCGATCTCCACCGCGTTTTCACCCGGCTTCTTGGTCACCGCCAGGGTCACCGCCGGAAATTCGCCGACCACCCCAATCCCCTTGGCTTGCCGCGCCGGGCCGGTGCCCAGCCAGACGTAACGGCGCGGCTGATCCGCCCCGTCGGCAACCTCCGCCACATCGCCGACGAATACCGGCCGCTGACCGGCGACTCCCGCCACCACCCGCCGGACATCCTCGGCGGAGGCCAGAAACTCTCCCGTCTGCACCGCTATCTCTCGGTTGTCGGCCACCACGCTGCCCGACGCTCGCGCCACGTTGGCCGACCGCAGGGCATCCCGCAGATCCAGCGGGGTGATGCCGTAAGCGGCCATGCGCTGGGCATCCATGATCACCCGCACCGTCCGCTGCGGCCCGCCGAGCGTGGAGACCTCCCGGGTCCCCGGCACCCGCTTCAACTCCGCCTCGACGGCATGGGCCACCCGCTCCAGATCCAGGGCCTCGGCTTCGGGATCGGAAGCCCACAAAGCGACGCTGACCACCGGCACATGGTCGATATCCTTAGGCTTCACCAGGGGCTCGGCCACGCCCAGTTCGCGAGGCAGCCAGTCGCTGTGGGAATGGAGGGTATCGTAGAGCCGCACCAGCGCCCGGGTCGGATCCTCCCCCACCTTGAACTGCACGGTGACGATGGCCATGCCCGGACGCGACACCGAATAAACGTGCTCCAGACCGACGATCTGCGACAACACCTGCTCCGCGGGGATGGCCACCAAGCTCTCGACATCCGCCGCCGAAGCTCCCGGGAAAGCGATGAAAATATCAGCCAGGGTGACGGCGATCTGAGGCTCTTCTTCCCGGGGGGTAACCGCCACCGCGAACAGCCCCAGCAGCAATGCCGCCAGACCCAACAGGGGGGTCAGTTGGGAATCGAGGAAAAATCGGCTCAGGCGCCCGGCAAGGCCCATGGAACAGCCCGTGGCTCAGGGCAACCGTTGCAAGCCGGCTTGCAGGGGATTCGCAGCGATCGACTCACCCTCCCCCAGGCCCGCCAGCACCTCGACCCAGCCTTCCGCCGCCGGCTCTCCTAGCCGTAGCTGGCGCAAGCGCGGCCGACCGTCGCCGGCCACCACATAGGCCGCCACCAGCTCCCCCCGCCGCAGCACCGCACTCTCCGGAATCACCAAGCGGCGTTCCCGTCCCACCACGAAACGGATTTTGGCGAACATGCCGGGAAACAATCCCGGCTGCGGCGGCAAGGGTAGCCGCGCCTGAATGGTCAGGGTGGCAGAATCGGCCGCCGGACTCACCTCTACCCTGAGTGCTTGCAGTCTGGCCCCGAGCGCCGGCAATTCCACCTCGGCCCGGCTCGCTCGGCGGACGGCGGCAGCGGCGGTATGAGGCACGGCCGCCACCACCCGCAGCCGGGCGGGATCGAAGAGCGTCATCAACGGCCTGCCCGGCTGGGCCAAATCCCCCGGTTCCGCTTCGCGAGCCGCCACCACCCCGTCGAAGGGCGCCAGCAAAACGCCGCGTCCAGCGGCAGTCCGGGCTTGACTCGCCGCCGCCTGGAGGGCTTGCGTCCGGCCCTCGGCATCCCGGTAGTCGGCTTCGGCTTTATCCAGGGCCGCCTGGCTGATGAAACGGCGCTCGTACAACTGCCGGGCCCGTTGGTAATCGGCGCGAAACTGCTGCAACTGAGCGTCGGCCTGGGCCACTTGGGCCTGAGCGGCGGCGGCGCCATAGGCGGCCTCCTTGGCGTCGGTGCGAACCAGCACCTGGCCTTTGCGCACCCGCTCCCCCAGATCGAAGGGCATCTCCAGAATCTGTCCGGTCACCTGGGTCGCCAGGGTGGCGCGGCGCACCGCCTCCACCACCCCGTCGGCCGCCACCACTCGCGGCACCTCCCGGTACTCCACCCGGACCGTGGCGACGGGGGCGGCGCCCAAGCCCCACAATGGCCAGAAGGCCAGCAACAACACGCCTCGCAGCAGCCCCCTTCTCATGACCCATCCTCGCCCAGAAATACATTTGATTATTAGAATATTCTAATTTATTCCCTCCGTCAAGCTTCTCTGGGCATCGAAAATCAGGGGTTCCTCGCCCCCTGCAACCATCGGGACGCGAGGAAAGCGCCTTTTAAGGCGCGGGATAGCCGCAGAATACTTCCCGCATCATCAGGATGAGCTTGAGCACTCGGAAATCCTTGACGCGGTAATAGATTCGGTTAGCCTCCCGGCGGGTGGTCAAGACCTGCTTCTCCCTGAGAATCGCCAAATGCTGGGAGATATTGCTCTGGGATGTTCCGACCTGCTCCACGATGTCCTGGACGCTCAACTCTTGATCGCCCAGTACGCAGAGAATCTTCAAGCGCAAGGGGTGAGCCATGGCCTTCACCGCCAAGGAAGCCTGGTGAATATGGGCGTCTTCCTCAATCAGTCGGGACTGCGGATTGTTCATGAGCGTCAAGGGCCCCGTGCAAAGACCGGCGGGACAAGCTAAAATTTCCTTTAGTCTACTCTTTGTCCGCAACCCCCACCCATCCTTCTCCATGACCCACAAACTTGTCTTGCTGCGCCACGGCGAAAGCGCCTGGAACCGGGAAAACCGCTTTACCGGATGGACCGACGTGGACCTCTCCGAGCAAGGCACAGCCGAAGCCCGCGCCGCCGGATTGGCCCTCAAGGACGCCGGCCTCAACTTCGACATGGCCTATACCTCGGTGCTTAAGCGGGCCATACGGACTCTGTGGATCGTGCTGGATCAAATGGACCTGATGTGGATTCCGGTGCACCCCTCCTGGCGCCTCAACGAAAGGCACTACGGGGCGCTGCAGGGCCTCAACAAGGCCGAGACGGCGGCGAAATTCGGCGAACAACAGGTTCTGGTATGGCGCCGCAGCTACGACATTCCCCCTCCCGCCCTGGAGGCCGACGATCCGCGCCACCCTCGGCATGATCCGCGCTACCGGGATTTGTCGCCGGCCGAACTGCCCCTCACCGAATGCTTGCAGGACACGGTGGCCCGTTTCCTGCCCCATTGGCACGACACCATCGCTCCGGCCATCCGCTCCGGCCAGCGGGTGATTATCGCCGCCCACGGGAATTCGCTGCGGGCATTGGTGAAATATCTCGACGACGTTTCCGAGCAGGACATCGTCGGCCTCAATATCCCCACCGGCATCCCGCTGGTCTACGAATTGGACGAGCAGTTGCGTCCGCTGCGCCGTGAATACCTGGGAGACCCGGAAGCCGTGGCCCAAGCCATGCAGTCCGTCGCCAACCAGGGCAAATCCGCATGAGGCCGACGGAACCGCGCCGCCCTGCCGGACGCCCTCCCTTGCGCCGGTGATCACCCGCGCGGTCTTTCCCGCCCTGCTAGCCCTCGGCATCGCCGCTTCGGCCGCCGCCGCCCCCCAAGAGGAACTGCAAGCCTTGCGGGGACGGGTGCAAGCGCTGCAAAAGAAGCTCGCCGAATCCGAGGAATCCAAGAAAGAAGCGGCCGACGCCCTGCGGGCCTCGGAACGCGCCATCAGCGCCACCCAGCGCAAAGTCTTCGAGCTTTCCCGGCAGCAACAGGAGATCCGCGCCGCCTTGGAGCGGCTCCGGGCCTCCTCGACCCAGGCCCAGAATAACCTGACCATCGAGCAGGAGCGCTTTTCGCGCCAGCTTTATCAACGCTATCTGGCCGGCTCCCCTGAAACGCTGCGCTTGCTGTTGGCGGGAACCGACCCCCATCTGGCGGCCCGGCGCATGGATTACTATCGCTATGTGGCCCGAGCCGAAGGCGAAACCATCAAGGAATTGCGGCACACCCTCGTTCGGCTGGACGAGCTGGCGCGGCAAACCGAGGAAAAAAACCGGGCCCTGGCCCGCATCGAGGCCGACCTCAAAGACCAGCAGCAACGCTTGGAAGGGGAACGCAAGGAACGGCAAGCCGTCTATGCCCGGATTTCGCAGGATATCGGCAAGCAGCGCAAGGAAATCGCCACCCTGAAGCGGGACGAAACCCGTCTGGCCCGCTTGGTGGAGCAATTGGGGCGCATGCTGGCCCGCCCCAAACCTCCCGCCCCAGGGCCGGGCAAAGGCCCGCGCAACGAGCGCTTGCCGGAAGCGAATTTGAGCGGAACTCCGTTCGGGCAACTGAAAGGCAAGCTCAGCCTGCCGGTACGGGGGGAACTCGCCAATCGCTACGGCAGTCCACGAATAGATGGCGGGCCGTTGTGGAAAGGGCTGCTGATCCTGGCGAAAACCGGCGACACGGTCAAGGCGATAGCCAGCGGGCGGGTGGTCTTCGCGGACTGGCTGCGGGGTTTCGGCAATCTGCTGATTCTGGACCACGGCGGCGATTATATGAGCCTCTACGGCAACAATGACGCCATTTATAGAAATGTGGGAGACCCCATTTCCGCCGGGGACGCCATCGCCTCGGTGGGCAGCAGCGGTGGCTTATCGGAATCGGGTTTATACTTCGAACTGCGGCACCAAGGAAAACCTTTCGACCCGCTGGGCTGGGTCCAATTGAAATAAAGGCGGGACCGGAAACGCCGCTTTATGGAGCAAACGGCATGAGCATCAGGTTGCAGAAAATCGGATTGATCGCCTTTGGCGTCGCGTTGGGAGCCGCGCTGACGCTTAATTTCTCGGCGGTGGCCAAGAAGGACAGCACCTTCGCCCTGCCGGTGGAGGAACTGCGGGCCTTCGCCGAGGTCTTCGGCCGCATCAAGAGCGATTACGTGGAGCCGGTGGAAGACAAAAAGCTCATCACCGAGGCCATCAACGGCATGCTCACCGGTTTAGACCCCCATTCCGCCTACCTGGACGCCGATGCCTATAAGGAACTCCAGGTTGGCACTCAAGGCGAATTCGGCGGGCTGGGCATCGAAGTCACCATGGAAGACGGCCTCGTCAAGGTCGTCTCGCCCATCGAGGATACGCCAGCCCACCGGGCCGGACTCAAGCCCGGCGATCTGATCATCAAGCTGGACGACACCCCCGTCAAAGGGCTCACCCTGAGCGACGCCGTCAAGCGGATGCGGGGCAAACCCAACACCTCCATCGTCTTGACGGTGGCCCGCAAGGGAGAAACCAAGCCCTTGGTGTTCACCCTGGTCCGTGCCGTCGTCAAGATCCAGAGCGTCAAATCCAAGCTGCCGGAACCGGGCTACGGCTATATCCGCATCACCCAATTCCAGGAGCAGACCGGAGAAATCCTGGCCAAAACCCTGGAAAACCTGTTCAAGCAAAACCCGGGCGGCCTAAAAGGATTGGTGCTGGATCTGCGCAACGATCCCGGAGGGCTATTGACCGGGGCGGTGGCGGTCTCCGCCGCCTTCCTGCCCGCCGACACGCTGGTGGTTTACACCGATGGGCGCACCGAGGACGCCAAGATGAAACTCACCGCCAGCAGCGAAAATTACCTGCGGGGCTCCTTCCGGGACGACTATCTGAAAAAACTGCCGGCGGCGGTCAAAACGGTCCCCATGGTGGTGCTGGTGAACGGCGGCTCCGCCTCCGCCTCGGAAATCGTCGCCGGCGCCTTGCAGGACCATAAGCGAGCCACCATCATGGGGTCCCAAACCTTCGGCAAGGGCTCGGTGCAAACCATCCTGCCGCTGG
>JAHFQX010000040.1:0-11949 GCA_023259135.1 Betaproteobacteria bacterium
TACCCCATTTGTCCGCCAGTCGCTCAGCGCTCTCTCCCTGGTGAATCAGTTTGTGCTTTTTGAACAGTTCCGGATTGAGGGCGTCAAACCCGGAAAACGGGCTCCCCGGCGGGATGATGTCGGAAAACATGGGCGTACGGGTCATGCTCTCCACCCCCGCGCCGATGGCGTAGTGCATGTCCCCCGCCGCCACCGCCTGGGCGGCGAAATGCACCGCCTGCTGGCTGGAGCCACACATGCGATTCAGCGATACCCCCGGCACCTGGACCGGGAAACCCGCCAGCAGCACGGCAAGGCGGCCTACGTTGGCGCCTTGCTCCCCGGCCTGGGTGACGGTGCCGGAAATCACGTCCTCGATCTTCGCGGGATCGATACCCGCCCGCTTCACCAACCCTTGCAGGGCATGGGCCAAAAGGCTGTCGGGACGAATTTCCCGCAGCGCCCCGCCGCGTTTGCCGAAAGGGGTTCGGACCGCCTCAACAATGACTGCTTCCGCCATGATCGCTCTCCTCGCTCTGAATGTCCGTCACGGATGAATCGAAAATTATGTCCACTGGACGGACGATGGAAAGGAAAATACTACGCTTCCCTGAAGGGAAACAAAACCGCCCAACAGAGTAGCCGCTGGCTTTTTGAGATGTGGCCCCTAGGGGCGGGCCGCGATGGCTTGCATGATTTCGTCGGCCAACTCGTCGACGCTCATGCTACCGTTCTTGCGATACCACTGGGTGGTCCAGTTCACTCCCCCCAGCACGAAACGCCGCAAGATGCGGGTATCCCCTTTCACCACTCCGGCCGCGGCAGCCTCATCCAACACACCTTGCCAGAGGGATTCGTATTCGTCTCGCAGTTTCACGATCTGCCGCCGGGAAGCGGCCGACAAACTGCGCCATTCATAAAGCAGCACGGCGATGGCGTCCAAGCCGCCTTCCAGCAAGGTCTTCAGATGGCCCCGCACCAAGGCCGCAAGCCTATCCCGGGGTGGACCTGCTTGGTCGACCGCCTCCCGGGCGGAGCGCAACAGCCGCTCGATGCCTTCGGCCATGACCGCCACCAGCATGTCTTCCTTGCTTTGGAAATGATAAAACAGGCTACCGGACTGCAAGCCGACTTCCCGGGCGATATCCCGCACCGTGGTGCGCTCGTAGCCCTTTTCCCGGAACAGGCGAGCTGCGGCCGCCAACAAGGCGTCCCGGCGGCTTCCTTCGATTTGACTGGCCATGGCTCGGATTATACCGAGCGCTTGCTTGCTCTGTCTATGGCAGGAAAACTAGAACTTGAAGGCGCGATGCAAGGCCACCGCTCCGGCGGCCAGATTGAAGTAATCCACCCGGTCGAAGCCGACGCGCTCCATCAGGGTCTTCAGCTCTTCTTGAGTCGGGTGCATGCGGATGGATTCGGCAAGATAGCGGTAACTGTCGGCATCCCCCGCCACCCACCGCCCCAGGACGGGAAGGACCTTAAAGGAGTAAGCGTCGTAGGCGGGCTGCAGGGGTTTCCAGATATGGGAGAATTCCAGCACCAGCACTCGTCCTCCGGGCCGGATAACCCGCAGCATCTCGGCCAATGCCGCTTCCTTGCGGGTCATGTTGCGCAGCCCGAAGGCGACGCAGACGCAGTCGAAGTGATTCGAGGGAAACGGCAACCGCTCGGCATCGCACAGGGTTGCGGGAAGCGGGAAACCCGCATCCAGGAGCCGATCCCGGCCCCGTTGCAACATCGCCCGATTGATATCGGTAAGCACCACCTGCCCCGTAGGGCCAACCCGTTTGGCAAACAAGAGGCTCATGTCCCCGGTGCCCCCGGCCACATCCAGCACCCGCTGCCCCGGACGCAGTCCGCTCTGCTCCACGGCAAAACGCTTCCATAGCCGATGCAGACCGCCTGACATGAGATCGTTCATCAAGTCGTAACGCCCAGCCACGGACTCGAATACCCGGGCGACCTTGCCGGATTTTTCCGATTCCCGGACGGTCTCGAAACCGAAGTGGGTTGGGTTTTCCATGGCGATGGATCCTATTGCGGGTCGCGGCTGGCGCCGGCTTCCTCAATGCGTTTCAGGTAACCCCGCCACAATTCGTCCTGGCGCTCTCCCAGGTGATGCAGCCAATCCCAAGAATAGATCCCGGTATCGTGGCCATCGGAAAAAATCAGCCGCACCGCGTAGTTGCCCACCGGCTCGATACCCGTGACCTGAACATCGCGCTTGCCAACCTGCAGCACTTCCTGGCCCGAACCGTGGCCCCGTACCTCCGCCGAAGGCGAATGCACCCGCAGGAACTCGCTAGACAGAGAGAACCGCCGGCCGTCGTCGAAGGCGATTTCCAAAATCCCCGATTGCCGATGCAGAGTGATTTCGGTGGGAATAGGGGCAGCGGTAGAGGCCTGGGACACGAAGCAGGATTTCGCAAAATAAACGGGAACCCATCATACCCCGACAATCGGGCCATGAGAAACCCAGCCATAATCCAATGGACCGCAAGCCTGAAAGGGGAGTGAGTAAGTAATTTGACACAGGAGACTTGCGTAATATACGATTATGAATTAGATTCATTTAACGGTGGGCCTATTATGCATAGAATGCCAATACATGGAGTTATAACGGTATGTTGCATTGCGCTAAAGCCCACAAAACGAGCATGAATATCATTCATAAATTGTATATCTTAAGGATTGGTTTGTAATGGCGAACCGTTCTAATTTTCCGGCGGCTCGCAATGGATTTCGTGAGCGGGCAGTGCTGGCTGCGGCGCGACAGGTATTCGTCGAAAAGGGGTACAAAGACAGCAGCATCTCTGAAATCGCCCGCAGAGCCGGCGTCGCCAGCGGCACGGTCTATCTCTATTTCGAGAATAAAGAGAACCTCTTGCACCATGTTCTGGCGGTCTTTGTGCGGGACCTGACGGAACTGGTCGAACAGGATCTGAAAGTGATCAACGGTCATGTCGAGCGGTTACGGTGCGTTATCGCCAGGCATCTACAGACGCTAACGGCTGAGCCGGAGTTATGCGCCCTCTTCATACGCGAGGCGCATATGCCCGAGCGGCAGGGAGCCGGCCTGATCCAAACCGTTAAACATCGCTATGCGGCGGTGCTTTCGCATGTTCTGGAAGAGGGCATGGCGGCAGGGGCGCTGCGCAACGACATCTCGCCGGCGATTGCCCGCTGCATCGTAATTGGCGGGCTGGAGCATCTGACCCTGAAAACATGGAGCGGCCGACTGCCATTCGATGTCGGAATGGCGATCGACGGTCTCATGCGGCTACTCGTCCGGCAGGAAATCGAGGTCGACGCGGCGGGCCGGGTTCTCGGTCCGGCTCTCGAGCGTCTCGAGCATATCGCAGACCGGCTCACCGCCGCCACTTCTTCAGGCCAGCCAGAAAAGCGCGACGGGAAACAAGCGGCTTCCGGGATGCCAGGGAAGACGACTGTATAGAAGAGAATTTCCGGGACACAGCGGCGCGCGTAAACGGAAAGAGGTTTTGCCGGTGGTATTTTTAGCATGGCCCGGGCAAGGCCGGGTAGATGAAACCAAACAACATCGGAGGAGCAACCATGAAGTTCGTAAACCGCAAAACCACCGTAGCGTTGATGGCAAGCTTGGGTCTCTGCGCTCAAGCCGTCGCCGCCCCCAACGAACAATTCATCCCGGTGCCGGTATTCAAGACCGGGCCCATCAGCCCGATAGGGAGCAGCATTGCCGGGGGGCTGATCGATTACTTCGATCTGGTCAACAAGCGGGACGGCGGCGTGGGCGGCGTCAAGCTAACCTGGGAAGAGTGCGAAACGGCCTTTCAGGTGGATCGGATAGTGGAGTGCTATGAACGCCTCAAGAAGAAAAGCCCCGCCGGAGCGTCTTTCTTCACGTCTTACAGTACCTCGGCGGTCTACGCCCTGACCGAGCGCACCCGGGAGGATAAAATCCCCATGGCCCACGTGAACACCGGCCGTACCGATGCTTCCGACGGCCGTGTGTTCCCTTACATCTTCCCTCTCGGCGCCAATCTCTGGAGCGGCAGCACGGCCACGATTCGCTACATCGGCAGTCGCGAAAGCGGGATGGATAAGCTCAAGGGCAAAAAAATCGCCAACCTCTGGCTGAGCACCGGATTCGGCAAGGAATCCATTCCGATACTGGATATCCAGGCCAAAAAATACGGCTTCGAGGTCACCCACATCGAGGTGCCCCTGCCGGGCATGGAACAACAAGCCCAATGGCTGCGGGTCCGGCAGTTGAAGCCGGATTGGGTGATCCTGCAGTTGGCCGGCGTATCGGTTTCCGCCGCCCTCAAGATGGCCCAACGGGTGGCTTATCCGGCGGACCATCTGGTGGGATTCTATGGCGCCAGCGGGGAAGAGGATGTGATTCCCGTCGGCGACGCCGCCAAGGGTTACATCGCCTGGGCTTTCGCTCCTTCGGGGACCCAATTCCCGGTGATTCGGGAGATCCAGAAAACCCTCTACAGCGGCGGCAAACGAGGCAACATGGAGGATCCCAAGCGGGTCGGAACGGTCAACTACAATGCCGGCGTGGTGAACGGCATCGTCCATACCGAGGCGATCCGGGTAGCCCAGGGCAAATACGGCAAGCAGCCCCTGACCGGGGAGCAGATCCAATGGGGCTTCGAGCACCTCAATATCGACGACAAGCGGCTGAAGCAGTTGGGGGCAATCGGGCTGGTACCCAACATCAAGGTTTCCTGCGCCGATCACGAGGGCGGAGGGGGCGCCAAGTTCCACCAGTGGGACGGCAGCAAATGGGTGACGATCACCGACTGGGTCCCGTCCGACCGGTCCCTCGTTAGGCCCATGGTGGAAGAAGCCGCGGCCAAGTACGCCAGGGAAAAAGGAATGACCCCCCGGGACTGTTCCAAGGAATCGTGAGAGTTCCGGATCGCCTATAAAGCGGGGGCACGGTGCGTGACCGGCGGGCGATTCGCCTTAACCAACGTCAAAGAGGAACAAAAGACATGGCTCTCGAGACACTTAAGGACAAGGTTGTCGTGGTCACGGGCAGCGCGCGGGGGGCGGGATTGGCAACCGTCCAGGCCCTGGCCGCCGACGGGGCCAAAGTAGTGGTGGCCGACCGGACCGACAAGGCGCGGCCCGATCTGATGATGAAGGGCACGATTTACGACGTGGCCGAGGCGATCAACAAGCAAGGGGGGACGGCCATCGCGGTCAAGGTAGACTTGCGCCACGAAGATCAGATCATCGCGCTGCGGGACGAAACCTTGAAAGCGTTCGGCACGGTAGACATCGTGGTGAACAACGCCGGCATCACCTTCGGCGCCAAGGTGTGGGAGATCCCGACCGAGCGGTGGGACCAGGTCATGGCAGTCAACCCGCGGGCCAGCTTCCTGATGTGCAAGCACTTCCTGCCGACGATGATGCAGAAGAAGAGCGGGGCGATCATCAACCTCTCCTCCCCGGCCGGCCGGGGGCCGGCCCCCGGCATGGCGGCCTACTCCGCCTCCAAGGCCGCCATCGATTACTTCACCTTGACCCTGGCCGAGGAGCTACGGGAGTCCAACATCGCCGTCAACTGCATCGCCCCCACCGGAGGCATTTACAGCGAAGGGAGTGACTTTGCGGGACTGCTCCAAGGAAAACTAATCCGCGCTTGGGTTAGGGGTACACTATTTATCAACGAACCGAAGGAAAACGAACCGAAGGAAGAAGAATGAAGCCAAAAACAACACGTTCATCCGTTTGTATCGGCCTGGTCCTGGCTGTTTACGGGGCCTCGGTCGCCGCCGCGCCTAACGAGCAGTTCATCCCCGTAATCTCAATCAAAACCGGGCCGGCGGCTTCAGTCGGTAGTGGTATAGGCGGGGGCTTCGTCGATTATCTCGATCTATTAAACAAGCGGGATGGTGGTATTAACGGCGTCAAGCTTGCCTGGGAAGAATGCGAGACCGGCTACCAAGTATCCCGAGCGGTGGAATGTTATGAACGCCTTAAGAATAAGGGGGCGGCAGGGGCATCTTCCCTTTCGCCCTTTTTCACGGGGGCGGCATATGCGCTAACCGAACGCTCCCGGGCCGACAAGATTCCTCTGGCTGTAATGACCGCAAACCGGGCCGATGCCTCCGACGGCAGGGTGTTTCCTTATACGTTTACTTTGGTGACTAATTGGTGGAGCGCCAATACCGCTAAGGTTCGCTACATCGGCAGTCGAGAAGGTGGGATGGATAAGCTCAAGGGTAAGAAGATCGTCAACCTCTACCTGGGCGCCGCTTTCGGCAAGGAGACGATGTCCTTGCTGGATATTCAGGCTGAGAAGTACGGCTTCGAGGTGATCCATATCGAAGTGCCGATACCAGGGGCGGATCAACAAGCCCAATGGCTCCGAATACGACAGCTTAAGCCGGACTGGGTAATCGTACGGTTGGCCGGCGTGTCGGTACCCGCCGCTCTCAAGACGGCCCAGCGGGTGGGATTCCCAGTCGACCGCATGGTTGGAGTATTTCCCGCCGGCTCGGAAGAGGACGTTATACCCGCCGGCGACGCGGCTATTGGTTACATCGCGATGGCCTGGGCTCCTTCAGGTGCCCAGTTCAGTGTGCTCCAAGATATCAAGAAGATCCTCTACAGCGGAGATAAGCGTGGCAACTTGGTGGACCCGAAGCAGCTTGGAACGGTCTACTACAACACTGGAGTCATCAACAGTATTCTCCACACGGAGGCCATCCGCGCCGCTCAGGGGAAATATGGCAAGAAGCCCCTGACTGGGGAACAGGTCCAATGGGGTTTCGAGCATATCAATATCGACGACAAGCGCTTGAAGCAACTTGGGGCTGTGGGACTGATTCCTCCCCTGAAACTCTCCTGCCTGGACCACGAGGGCGGCGGAGCGGTCAAATTCCATCAGTGGGACGGCAGCAAATGGGTGACGATCACCGACTGGGTCCCGTCCGACCGGTCCCTCGTTAGGCCCATGGTGGAAGAAGCCGCGGCCAAGTACGCCAGGGAAAAAGGAATGACCCCCCGGGACTGTTCCAAGGAATCGTGAGAGTTCCGGATCGCCTATAAAGCGGGGGCACGGTGCGTGACCGGCGGGCGATTCGCCTTAACCAACGTCAAAGAGGAACAAAAGACATGGCTCTCGAGACACTTAAGGACAAGGTTGTCGTGGTCACGGGCAGCGCGCGGGGGGCGGGATTGGCAACCGTCCAGGCCCTGGCCGCCGACGGGGCCAAAGTAGTGGTGGCCGACCGGACCGACAAGGCGCGGCCCGATCTGATGATGAAGGGCACGATTTACGACGTGGCCGAGGCGATCAACAAGCAAGGGGGGACGGCCATCGCGGTCAAGGTAGACTTGCGCCACGAAGATCAGATCATCGCGCTGCGGGACGAAACCTTGAAAGCGTTCGGCACGGTAGACATCGTGGTGAACAACGCCGGCATCACCTTCGGCGCCAAGGTGTGGGAGATCCCGACCGAGCGGTGGGACCAGGTCATGGCAGTCAACCCGCGGGCCAGCTTCCTGATGTGCAAGCACTTCCTGCCGACGATGATGCAGAACAAGAGCGGATCCATCATCAACCTCTCCTCCCCGGCCGGTCGGGGACCGGCCCCCGGCATGGCGGCCTACTCCGCCTCCAAGGCCGCCATCGATTACTTCACCTTGACCCTGGCCGAGGAACTACGGGAGTCCAACATCGCCGTCAACTGCATCGCCCCCACGGGAGGCATTTACAGCGAGGGCAATCTGCAGCTCTTCCAGGACCAAGCCTGGATCGACACCTGGGAACCCCGGGAGCATTTTGCCCTGGCGGTGCTCTGGCTGGCCAAGCAGGACGCCCAAAGCTTCACCGGCAACCTGGTCTGGAGCCGGGAACTCATCTCCCAGATGGGCCTGTGCAGGAAATGGTGCTGTGCGGCCCTGGGGTCCGGGCCCTCGGTGGTCGGCCCGATGAAGGTGGACTGGGAATCGAGCCTTCCCGCCAAGATCTGGGAAGCCATGTCCGCCACGGGGAGCCGGGTATAAGCGGCATCCATGGAAAGCTGCGTCCAAGCTTAAACTTAAAAAGGAAAGCCATGGCCCGCAAAAAACACGAGTACCTGGAGGATTATGAGGTCGGCCAGCAGGGGGAGACCTTCACCCGGACCGTCTCGACGGCTGACATCACCCTCTTTGCCTGCATCACGGGCGACTATTCATCGGTCCACCTGGACCGGCACTTGACGGCCGGCGGCCAGTACCGGGGCCGGATCGCCCACGGACTGCTGGGCTCCAGCCTGGCGATGGGCATGGTCTCCATCGACGCCCCCCACCTCGTCGGGCGGAATGTCCCCGAGAGCTGGCTTGGCGGCTTCGAGACGAACTACCGGGGAGCCATTTACCTGGACGACACCATCAAAATCCGCTGGCAGATCGCCGGGAAGGCCGATGACCCCACCCAGCCGGGATTCGGCTGGGTGCGGACCGCCTTCCAGGTGCTCAACGGCGTTTACGAAGGAACCCTCATCACCAAGGTCCGCAAACGATCGGCCGACAACGCCCGGCTCCAGTGGAAGACCGCCACTCCCTGGCGGATCAGGGAGTTCGTCCTGGACCCGGAAAAGGTCTACTACCTGGAGGATTTCGTGCCGGATGAGGGAGGGCTGAGCACGGGCCGTACTTTTACCGAGGCCGACAATGTCAGCTTTTGCGGCCTGACTGGGGATTACAACCCTCTTTACGTCGATGCCGAGTTCGCCAAGAAGACCAGTTTCGGAAAGCGGGTCGTCCACCCTATGATGATCTTCACCAGTGCCTTCGGTGGATGGACCCGTGATGGGGGCCCGCTGCGAGCCAAAAACCCGGGAGGGCCTGCCGATGCTGGCCACTTGAACGACAGCGCCACCTTTCTGGCGCCGGTCGAGATCGGCGACACCCTCCGCTGTTGCTTCAAGGTAGCCGAAACCCGCCGCTCCAAGAGCAAGCCCGACCGGGGGGTTCTGAGCTTCGGCTTCCAATTGATCAACCAGCGTAACGAAGTGGTTCAGGAGGGCAAGACCCTGCTGACGCGGGGCGCCCGCGGCGCGGCTTGAGAAGGCCCTGGAGAGCATGATCGGCTTACGTCGCCACCATCACCGTCAATCATACCAAGACGTTCAACGCTTTCATTCTTATACAACGGAGGACCTATCATGAAGCTCGTAAGCCGAAAAATTGCTACTGCGTTGGTGGCAAGCTTCGGTCTCTGTGCCCAAGCTGTCGCCGCTCCCAACGAGCAGTTCATCCCAGTGACGGTATTCAAAACCGGCCCGATAAGCGGGATGGGGATGAGGTTGTTCGGCGGCTTGATCGACTACCTGGATCTTGTAAACAAGAGGGATGGCGGGGTGGGTGGGGTCAAGCTGACTTGGGAAGAATGCGAATCAGCGTTCCAAATTGACCGCGCCGTGGAATGTTATGAGCGGACCAAGAAAAAAGGGCCCACCGGGGCCTCGTTATACGTTGGCTACCATACCGGGTCGATCTACGCCCTGGCTGAACGGACGGCTGTCGACAAGATTCCCATTGCCCACCTGAATGCCGGCCCTGTCCAGGCTTCCGACGGACGAGTGTTTCCCTACATTTTTCCTATCGGAACCAGCTATTGGAGTGGAGCCACCGGAGTGGTTGCTTATATCGGCAGCCGGGAAGGCGGGACGGATAGGCTGAAGGGTAAGAACATCGTCAATCTGCACATGGGCAACGCTTACGGCAAAGAGCCGATCCCGATCCTGGAAGTCGCAGCCAAAAAATATGGTTTCAGCCTGACCCACATCGAAGTGCCCCTTCCGGGAATTGAGCAGCAATCCCAATGGCTGCAAATTCGGCAGATCAAACCGGACTGGATAATCCTGCAAACCGCCGGCGCTCAGGTGACCAGCGCCTTGAAAATGGCCCAGCGGACTGGGTTCCCCGCGGACCACATAGTTGGGCTCTATGGCGCCGGGGCAGAGGAGGACGTGATCCCCGCAGGGGACGCCGCCAAAGGCTATGTGGCTTGGGGAATGGCCCCGGCCGGCGTGGATTTCCCGGTTATTCGAGATATCAAGAAATTTTTATATCAAGGAAATTCGCGAGGCAACATGAAGGACCCCGATTCGATAGGGGCTATTACATACAATGGGGGGGTAGTCACGGGCATTCTCCATACCGAAGCGATCCGCACCGCACAAGGGAAATTCGGCAGGAAGCCCCTGACCGGGGAGCAGATTCGATGGGGATTCGAACACCTCGAAATTAACGAGAAACTTCTCAAGGCGTTAGGGGCCGTCGGACTCGTCCCTCCCTTGAAGCTGTCCTGCGCCGACCACGAGGGCGGGGCTCCCATCAAGTTCCACGAGTGGGACGGCAAGAAGTTTACCGTCGTCACAGACTGGGTCCCCACCGACCAGTCCATCGTGCGTCCCTTGATCGAGGAGGCCGCGGCCAAATACGCCAAGGAAAAAGGCATCACTCCAAGGGACTGCTCCAAGGAGGGCTGAGATTCTCCCCCGGCGGACTTGGGGATTTGCGGTATCCATTCTTATACAACGGAGGACCGATCATGAGGCTCGTAAACCGTAAAATTATTACTGCGTTGATGGCAACCTTGGGTCTCTGCGCACAAGCCGTCGCTGCTCCCAACGAGCAGTTCATCCCCGTTCCGGTATTCAAAACTGGCCCAACCGCAACAATGGGCGCCAGCCTATACGGCGGATACATCGATTACCTGGATCTGCTGAACAAGAGGGACGGGGGAATCAACGGCGTCAAGCTGACCTGGGAGGAGTGCGAGACCGGGTTTCAAGTAGATCGCGGCCTAGAGTGCTACGAGCGCCTCAAGAAAAAAGGGCCGACTGGGGCATCGTTCTTCATGCCCTATCAAACCGGCGTGGTCTATTCCCTGACCGACCGATCAATGACCGACAAAATTCCTATTGTGCATGTGAGCACAGGCCGAGCCGGCGCCAACGATGGCAGAGTATTCCCTTACATCTTTCCCGTCATCGCCCACTTCTGGAGCGGCAACACAGCCAAGATCCGCTTCATTGGAGGCCGGGAAGGCGGGATGGATAAGTTAAAAGGCAAGAAAATCGTCAATCTATACATGGGTAGTGCCTACGGCAAAGAAACCATGCCCGTTTTGAATTACCAGGCCAAGAAATATGGCTTCGAAATTATTAACATCGAAGTTCCTCTGCCAGGTGTCGAGCAGCAGGCTCAGTGGCTGCAAATCCGGCAGATCAAGCCCGACTGGGTAATCCTCCGCGGTGCGGGGGTGATGGTTTCTGTCACTCTAAAAAACGCTCAGCGGGTCGGTTATCCCTCAGATCGCATAGTGGGAGTGTCGGGCGCTTCTACGGAAGAAGATGTGATTCCTGCCGGGGACGCCGCCAAAGGCTATATCAGTTGGGCTTTCTCCCCATCTGGGGCTCATTTTCCGGTAATTCAGGATATCCAGAAAACCCTCTACAGCGGTGGCAAACGAGGCGATCTGGAAGACCCAAAGAGGATCGGTACCGTCAATTACAACACTGGCGTGGTAAACAGCATTATTCAGACAGAGGGGATCCGTACTGCCCAAAATAAGTACGGCAAGAAACCCTTGACCGGAGAGCAAATCCAGTGGGGCTTGGAGCACCTCATCCTTGACGACAAGCGCTTGAGGCAATTGGGAGCTCACGAATTGATGCCGCCACTGAAGCTCTCCTGCTTCGATCACGAAGGAGGAGGAGCAGTCAAGTTTCAACAATGGGACGGGACCAAATGGATAACCATTTCCGATTGGATTCAGACAGATCAGTCCATCGTCCGGCCTATGATGGAGGAAGCCGCAGCAAAGTACGCCAAGGAAAAAGGCATCACTCCAAGAGACTGCGCGAAGGAATCCTGACGGGAGCCGTTTTGTATCTCCGGAAGTTTTGTGAAATCAACCCCCTTAATCGACGACATCAGAAAATACGATTAAACCCGGTTCGGCTC
>JAHFQX010000040.1:11959-23985 GCA_023259135.1 Betaproteobacteria bacterium
CTCGCCCGCCTGCGCCCGCAAGCCCTTCCGGAAGAAGCACCATGCCGGAAGACAAAGCCGTCCCGGCGGCTAACGGATACCCGATATTTTTTGTAACGGAATCGGAGAGTTGTTTTCTATCAATCCTGACGAAAGGAGTTTTTCCCAATGAGACTAGGCAGCGTCAACTACGAGAAGAGAGGCCGGGTGGCCGTCATTACCCTGGACGAACCTTCCAAGCTGAATGCCCTAAGCGCCGGCATCCGGCAAGGCATAACGGAAAGCCTCGCCAAGATCGAGTCGGACGATGAGATCCGCGTCGGGATCGTCACCGGCAACGGGGATAAGGCATTCTGCGCTGGAGGGGACATCAGCGGTTTTGATTTCAATGCCGCGTTCGCACGTAACTTTATCCGTGACATTCTGCCCTTCCTTCATTCACCGGAGAAATGTTCTAAGCCGTTGATCGCCGCGGTCAACGGCTTGGCCCTGGGGGGTGGATTGGAACTGGCTATCAGTTGCGATTTCATTCTGGCCTCCGAGCGGGCCAAGTTCGGCGCCCCGGAAATTAACTTGGGGCTGTTGCCGGGCTTCGCCGTCGTCCGCCTGCAAGAGCTCGTCGGCCGTCCCAAGGCCAAGGAAATGAGCATGCTGGGAGAGCCCATCGGCGCCGAGGAAGCATGCCGCATCGGCATCGCCCTGCGGGTGGTGCCCCATGACAAGCTGATGGAAGAAGCCATGGCCTTCGCCGAAAAAATCGCCTCCAAGCCACGACTCGCGGTCGGTTTGGCGAAATCGGCCTACAACCGGGGGCTGGGGGGTGACGATATGCTCTATGCCGAAGATGCCATGCCATTCCTCTTCCTAACGGACGATGTGAGGGAGGGAGTATCGGCATTCCGAGAGAAGCGGAAACCAAAATTCTCCTGAGATATTTTTCTGAGATATTTTTAAGGACTGAAGCAATGGACTTTTCGTTGACCCAGGAGCAAGAGGCGATCAGGGCTGTGGCGGCCCGTTTCGGCAAGGAGCGGCTGGCCCCATACTACCAACAGCGGGAACTGGCGCCGGCGCTGGACCGGGGGTTACTGAAGGATGTGGCGGACCTGGGCTTCGTGGGGATGAGCGTTCCTCCAGAACAAGGAGGCTTGGGATTGGATTGCGTGATACGGGGAACTGTTGTCGAAGAACTCGCCTATCACGACTTCAATTTCACCTACCTCGTCATGATCGGATCCTTGATGGCGGAAATTCTCTGCAAATACGGGGATCCCGAGGTGGTAGCTGAATGGCTGCCTAAAGTCGTGTCCGGGGAAGCCTTGGTGGCATTGGGTTTGACTGAGCCGCAAGCCGGATCCGACGCGGCCAATTTGGCCGTCAAAGCCCAGCGGTCGGGAAACAGCTTTGTGATTAATGGAGAAAAGACCTCGATCACCCTATCCGATCAGGCCGACCTGATTCTTCTGTTCGCTCGCACCGGAACACCGGAAGAGGGGGCACGAGGAGTGAGTGCATTCTTGATTCCGTTGGATCAGAAAGGCATCACCCGGACTCGTTTCAACGATATAGGCAGCAAGTTGATCGGCCGGGGCTCGGTGTTTCTGGACAATATCCGGGTCCCCGAGAATCACATGGTGGGAAAAGAGGGGCGCGGATTCACCCAAGTAATGCAAGCCTTTGATTTCAGCCGGGTGCTCATCGGGCTGCAATGCATCGGAGCTGCCCAGGCTTCCCTGAACGAAACTTGGCGATACACCACCGAGCGGGAAGCTTTTGGCGCTCCCCTGGCTCAGTATCAGGGCGTGACCTTTCCGCTGGCGGAAGCCGACACCCAACTCACCGCCGCTCGGTGGTTGTGTTACCGGGCCCTGTGGCTCAGGGACCAGGGATTGCCCCATACCGCCGAGGCTGCCATGTGCAAATGGTGGGCGCCCAAGCTTTCCCACGACATCATCCACCAGTGCTTGCTAACCCACGGCCACTTCGGTTACAGCATGGATCTGCCTCACCAGCAACGGATGCGGGATGTACTGGGATTGCAACTCGGTGATGGCACCGCCCAGATTATGAAGCTCATCATCGCCCGAGAAAGGGTGGGCAAGGTAGCAGTGCAATATGCATGAGAGCCGGTTTGGGGCCGGCGATCACGGACCCCCAGGCAACAAGGCAAGAACCAACCCAAGCATTTTTATTATCACTTTTTTTGTTGGATAGGAGCACACAATGAGACTAGGCAGCGTGAACTACGAGAAAAAAGGCAAGGTGGCCGTCATTACCCTGGACGAGCCCTCCAAGCTGAATGCCCTAAGCGCCGGCATCCGGCAAGGCCTAACCGAAAGCCTCGCCAAGATCGAGGCGGACGATGATATCCGCGTCGGGATCATCACCGGCAGCGGGGATAAATCATTCTGCGCCGGCATGGATATCGGTGCGATAGATTTTTCCGCTGACTTCGCGCGCAAATTCATCCGCGAGATTCTGCCTTTCCTCCAGTCTCCGGAACGATGCACCAAGCCTCTCATCGCGGCGGTCAACGGCTTGGCCCTGGGGGGTGGATTTGAAATCGCCATCAGTTGCGATTTCATCCTGGCTTCCGAGCGGGCCAAGTTCGGCGTCCCGGAAATCAAGCTGGGGCTGCTGCCGGGGTTCGCCGTTGTCCGCCTGCAAGAACTCGTCGGCCGTCCCAAAGCCAAGGAAATGAGCATGCTGGGAGAGCCCATCGGCGCCGAGGAAGCGTGCCGCGTTGGCATCGCCCTGCGGGTATTGCCCCATGAAAAGCTGATGGAAGAAGCCATGGCCTTCGCCGAAAAAATCGCCTCCAAGCCACGATTCGCGGTTGGTTTGGCGAAATCGGCCTACAACCGGGGGCTGGGGGGCGACGATATGCTTTATGCCGAAGATGCCATGCCGTTCCTGCTCATGACGGAAGACACCCAAGAGGGGGTGACGGCATTCCTTGAAAAACGCCAACCCAAATTTAAAAGTTAAGGCTTTTCCACTTGACAGCAACCAACGGGAGATAGTTATGGACTTAGAATTGAAAGGCAAATCGGTAGTGGTGACCGGCGGAGGCTCCAATATCGGACGCTCTATCGTCCTCACTTTCGCCGAGGAAGGCGCCAACATCACCATCGGCGATATTGATACGGCCCAGGCCGGTAAAGTGGCCGAACTGGCTCTCAAGAAAGGCGCCAGTGGTGTAGAGGTGGTGAAAACCGACGTCACCAACCTGGGGCAGGTGCAAAATCTGTTCAAAACTGCGGTCGACAAGTTCGGCACCGTGGACGCCCTGGTAAACAACGTCGGCTGGGATGAACTTAGGTTTTTTACTCAAACTAACCCGGAATTCTGGCAAAAAGTCATCCAGATCAATTACTGGAGTGTGCTCAACTGCACCAAGACGGCGCTGGATATCATGATCCCGAAGAATTCCGGGTCCATCGTTTCCATCAGTTCCGACGCCAGCCGCCAGGGCGAGCCACGGGAAGCGGTGTACGGCGGCATCAAGGCAGGGGTCAATAGCTTCATGAAGACCATCGCCAAGGAAAATGGCCGTTACGGCATCCGCTGCAACGCCATTTGCCCCGGCGTCACCGTACCCGAGACCGAGGAAGAAGTGGGTTCCACCAGCATGTGGTCTGATCCCAATGGCTTTTTTTCTCAAGACCAGTTCGATAAGATGGCCAAAACCCTGCCGCTGCGCAAGGTGGGTCGGCCCCGGGATCTCGCCAACGCGGTGGTATTCATGTCCTCGCCGAGAGCGGGCCACATCACCGGACAGGTGCTGTCGGTGTCCGGCGGCTATAGCATGGTCGGCTAGCAAAAAAAGCCTGGTGGGGATCCGTCCTCCCCTGGCTCGCTCATCGTTTTCGTTTCACCTTTACTTACGCTCAACTCAAAGGAAAAGCCATGTCTGACAAGGAAATTCTCTATGACGTCAAGGATTACGTCGCCACCATCACCATCAACCGGCCCAAGGTGCTCAACGCCTTCACCGGCGACAACATCAAGGAAATACAAGAGCTGATAGACAAGGCCGCCAACGACAAAAACGTCGGGGTCATCGTGCTGACCGGCACGGGCGACCGTGCATTCTGTGTCGGCGGCGATATCAACTGGGAAAAAGGCACCGAAGGCAAGAGCGGAATCGAAGACGTTAACGTTACCTTTGACCGGCAAATATTGGAGTGTCCGAAGCCCATCATCGCCCGAGTCAACGGCTATTGCATCGGCGGCGGCCACCATCTCGCCTACTTCTGCGATTTCACCATTGCCGCCGACCATTCCATCTTCGGCCAGAACGGCCCGCGGGTGGGCTCCCCGGCCGGCGGCTACATCGTCGCCCACGCCGCCAATGTGCTGGGCCACAAGCGCGCCCGCGAGCTGTGGATGCTATGCCGCCGCTACACCGCGCAGCAGGCCCTGGAATGGGGCTTGGCGAACACGGTGGTCCCCAAGGAGAAACTCGATGAGGAAGTGCGGAAAATGTGCGACGAGCTGCTGTCCTTGAGCCCCACTTGCCTGAAGATCGTCAAGCGTTCGTTCTACTACCACGCAGCCCCCATTCTGTCTCATGATATGCAGGACATCATCCAGGAAGTGGCCCCCAACTACTTCAAGACAGGGGAACAATTGGAGGGCGCCAATGCCTTCCTGGAAAAGCGCAAGCCCGATTTCAGCCCCTGGCGCTGAAGTCAGCCCAGCTCCCGCAACGGCCCCTCGCCAGGGGCCGTCTCTGTTTCGGTCAATCGATGGGAATCGCCTTCTGTCGGTAATTTTACGCAACTTCGATGGACTCTTTCCCGCGAATCCGATTGTGACCGAAAATTCGACTGTCACCGACCTGTAACAATGCTTTCATAATATGCCACTCAATCCCCAGTAAATCATTTCGAGGCGACCATGGCGGCAACAGTGCTGATAGTGGAAGATGAGCCGGCGATCCAGGAGTTGATCGCCTATAATCTCCAGCAGGCGGGCCACGCCGTCCTGCAAGCGGAAAACGCCGAGCGGGCGCTGGAACTGGTGAAGGATGCGCTGCCCGACCTGGTGCTGCTGGACTGGATGCTGCCCGGCGCCAGCGGCATCGAATTGGCGCGCCGACTGCGGGGCGACAAACGCACCAAGGCCATCCCGATTATCATGCTGACCGCCCGCTCCGACGAACAGGACAAGCTTGCCGGGCTGGAAACCGGCGCCGATGATTACATCACCAAGCCCTTCTCTCCCCGCGAGCTCAACGCCAGGATCAAGGCGGTGCTGCGGCGACGGGCCCCCGAGTCGACCGACGACTTGGTGGAAATCGGCGGCTTGCAGTTAGACCCGGTCAGTCATCGGGTCACCACCGGCAGCCAACCGGTGGTCCTCGGCCCCACCGAATTCCGTTTGCTGCATTTCTTCATGACCCATCCGGAACGGGTCCACAGCCGCACCCAACTCCTCGATCAGGTCTGGGGAGACCATGTGTTTGTCGAAGAACGCACGGTGGACGTTCATATCCGTAGGCTGCGCAAGGCCTTGGAACCCGCCGCCCAGGACCACTTGGTGCAAACAGTGCGGGGGGCCGGGTATCGTTTTTCGGAACACTGATCGGCTTTTCCCCCAATGCGGCCCCATGCCTGCCTGGGGGTACCGGCGGGCATGAGATAATGGGTTTTTGCATAGCGGAACCCGCCTTGTGTTGAGTTTTTGGGGGCGCTTCGCCGTCCGAATCGGCCTCATCGCCTGCGGCATCCTGCTGGCCTGGCCTCTACTGGGCCTTGTCCCCGCGCTGCTGTTGGGCTGCATTATTTTGGCCGCCCTGCACGCCCGCGGCTTGCATAACCTGGTGGTTCTGGATACTTGGTTACGCGGACCGGACGATGCGCCCGTCCCCGAGGGATCGGGGATGTGGGAATGGGTGTTCGCCCGGCTACGCCGTATGGTGCGGCGTCAGCAGCAAACTCGGGAGGATCTGCGGGAGGCCCTGGCGCGGTTTCGCAAGGCTGGGGATGCCATGCCGGAGGGCGTGGTGATTCTCGACCAGGCGGACCGCATCGAGTGGTGCAACCCCCAAGCCGAAAACCACTTCGGCCTGGACAAGCAGCGGGATATCGGCCAGCACATCACCTATCTCGTCCGGCAGCCGCAATTTGCCGAGTATCTGCGTGCTCCCCATGAACTGGAAGCCCCTCCCCTGCGGCTGACAAAAAATCAAAATCTGGTGCTGTCGGTCCAGCGGATACCCTATGGCGACAACCAGAAACTAGTCATCAGCCGGGACGTCACTCGCTGGGAAGAGGTCGAAGTGATGCGCCGGGATTTCGTGGCCAATGTTTCCCACGAGCTGCGCACTCCCCTGACGGTGGTCGCCGGATTTCTCGAAACCCTGGCGGACAGTCCCGATTCCGCAACACTGCGCTCCTTTCAACGCCCCATAGAATTGATGCGCGATCAAACCCGACGCATGCAGCACCTGGTGGAGGACTTGCTCGCCCTGTCCAAACTGGAAAGCACCCAAAATCCCTTGCAGGAAGAAGAAGTCGATCTCTCCGCCCTCATCAAGGCCGTCCGCCTCGATGCTCTCGATTTGAGTGCCGGACGGCATCGGATTACCCTGGATATCCGCTCCCCCCGCCGGCTCCACGGGAGTGAATACGAGCTGCGCAGCGCCTTCGGCAACCTGGTCAGCAACGCTGTCCGCTACACCCCGGAGGGAGGTGAGATTCGCATATCCTGGCATATCGAGGGCGACACGGGTGTGTTTACGGTGGAGGACACCGGCATCGGCATCGAACCCCAGCACATCCCCCGGCTCACCGAGCGGTTCTACCGGGTGGACCGCGGCCGCTCCCGGGAAACGGGGGGCACCGGGTTGGGGCTGGCCATCGTCAAGCACGTCCTCAACCGCCACCAAGCCCGCTTGGAGATCTCCAGCGAACCCGGACGGGGCAGCCGGTTCGCCGCGGTATTCCCCGCCTCCCGGCTCAAAAACCCCGCGCCCCACCCCGCCATTCAGCAATCTAACGCTTGATAGGCAACTCGTGTATCATCCCCCCCTCGGGTATCGGGGGTGGTTTCGGGGCGGTTTTCCCCAAAATTCCGACACCCTCGCGGAAGATTAAAGCCCGTCGGCCGTGTATCTTGAATCCCAGGAGTTGATATGAATTTCGATCTCACCCCAGAACAAAAAATGATCTACGAGTACGGCAACAGCCTTGCCAAGCAATACGACCGCAAGTATTGGCTGGCCTGCGCCGAGAAGAAGCAATTTCCCCAGGAAATGTACCAAAAGGTCGCCGAGGATGGTTTCGTCGGCATGATGGTTCCGGAAGCCTACGGCGGCGCCGGCCAGGGCATGACCGAGATGCATCTGTTTCTGGAAGGACTGTCCAACAACGGCATCCCGCTGCTGAGCCTGGTGGTGGGCGCCACCATGAGCGTCGGCTTCATCGCCAAGTATGGGACCGAAGAACAGAAGCGGCGCTACCTCCCGGATGCCTGCAAGGGCAAGATCCGCTTCTGCTTCGCCATCACCGAGCCCACCGCGGGCACCAACACCATTCAGATCACCAGCATCGCCAAAAAGAAAGGCGACCGGTATTCCCTGTCCGGGCAAAAGGTCTTCATCTCCGATGCCGATGGATCGGACTACGCCCTGGTAGTGACCCGCACCATTCCCCACACCGAAGTCAAGAAGAAGACCGACGGCTTCACCTTGTTCATCCTCGACCTCAAGAAGAAAGGCGTGCAGAAAACCCTGATCCCGGTTTCCATCACCATGCCGGAAACCCAGTGGCAACTGTTTTTCGACGACGTGGACCTCGGTCCCGAGGACGTCGTGGGAGAAGTGGACAAGGGCTTTGGCATCCTGTTCGGCAGCCTCAATCCCGAGCGTATCTTGGTGGGGGCCATTTGCTGCGGGCTGGGGCGTTATGCCCTCAACAAGGCAGTGGAATACGCCAGCGAGCGGCGGGTCTTCAACAACGTGCCCATCGGTTCCTACCAGGGCCTGCAGCACCCCTTGGCGGCTTCCAAGACCGAGATCGAAATGGCTTCCCTCATGACCCTCAAGGCCGCCTGGGTGTTCGATCAGGGCCGGGAAGCCGGAGAATTCTCCAACATGGCGAAGCTGGCGGCCGCGGATTCGGCGATACGCGCCGTGGATGCCGCGCTGCAATGCTTCGGCGGCAACGGCTTCACTAAGGAATACGGTATTTTCGATCTCTACCCCCTGGTGCGCTTATTGAAAACCGCTCCCCTCAACCGGGAGATGATCCTCAACTACATCGGCGAGCACGTCATGGGCTTGCCTCGCTCCTATTAAATGACTGTCTACGGAGAAGACCATGGACTTTGATCTGACCCATGAACAACAGATGATCTATGAGTACGGGAACAGCCTGGCCAAGAAATTCGACCGCAAATATTGGATGGACTGTGCCGAAAAGCGGGAATTCCCCACGGCCATGTACCAGCAAGTCGCCGACGACGGCTTCCTAGGGCTGATGGTTTCGGAGCAATACGGCGGCGCCGGACTCGGCATGGTGGAAACCGCTCTGTTCAGCGAAGGGCTGGCGAATAACGGTATCCCGCTGCTGAGCCTCATCGTCGGTTCCACCATGTCCATGGGCCCCCTGGAAAAATTCGGCACCGAAGCCCAGAAACAGCGTTACCTACGGGATGCATGCGCGGGGAAAATTCGCTTCTGCTTCGCCATCACCGAACCCGGCGCCGGCACCAACACCATCGAAGCCACCACCATCGCCAAGGAAAAGAACGGCAAGTTCTACCTCAACGGCCAAAAGGTATTCATCACCGACGCCAACGATTCGGACTATGGCCTAGTCGTCAGCCGCACCACCCCCCACACCCAGGTCAAGCGCAAGACCGATGGCTTCACCTTGTTCATCGTCAACATGAAGGACAAGAATATCGCCAAGCAATACATCCCGGTGAGCGCGGTGATCCCGGAGACTCAGTGGCTGCTGTTCTTCGACAACGTCGAGCTGGGCCCGGAAGACGTGCTGGGGGAAGTCGGCAAGGGCTTCGATATTCTGTTTCACAGCCTGAATCCGGAGCGGATTCTGGCCGCCGCCATCGGCGTCGGCCTGGGACGCTACGCCCTGAACCGGGCCGTGGAATACGCCAAGGAACGGCGGGTCTTCAACAACGTTCCCATCGGGGCCTACCAAGGCTTGCAGCACCCGCTGGCCGCCGGCAAAACCGAAATCGAGATGGCCGGCCTCATGACCCGCAAGGCCGCCTGGGTCTACGACCAAGGCCGGCCCGCTGGGGAATTCTCCAACATGGCCAAGTACTATGCCGCGGAAGCCGGGTGCCGGGCGGTGGATGCCGCGTTGCAATGCTTCGGCGGCAACGGCTTCACCAAGGAATACGGGATTTTCGACATCTACCCCTTCCTGCGGCTGCTCAAGACCGCGCCCATTAACCGGGAGATGATCCTCAACTACATCGGCGAGCACGTCATGGGACTGCCGCGGGCCTATTGATCGATTTTCCCGGAGCGACACCCGGCTCTCCCGGCCGGGAAAGTCGTTCCACACGGCAAATCCGGCACCGTATCACGATTGAACAACGCCTTATCCACGAAAGGGGAAATGCGCCATGAAATTTTTAGCTCCCATCATCAAAAGCACTTTACTGGCGACAGCGGCCTGTGGCGCCTTGGCCGCCTCGATGGGCGCTGGTGCAGCCGCCAATGAACAATTCATTCCGCTGGCAATCTACCGGACGGGACCCATGGCTACGTCAGGGATACCCATCTGGAGCGGCTTCATCGACTACATGGACATGACCAATAAGCGGGATGGCGGCATCAACGGCGTCAAGCTTGTCTGGGAGGAGTGTGAGACGGAATACAAGACCGACCGGGGCATTGAATGCTACGAACGCCTCAAGAAAAAAGGACCCACCGGCGCCACCACCTTCATGCCGGGCAGCACCGCCATTTCTTATGCCGTACTGGAACGGGCCGCTGCCGATAAAATCCCCATGATCAATGTAGGCTACGGCCGTACCGATGCCAGCGACGGCCGGGTGTTTCCCTACGTGTTTCCGCTATTGGGAAATTACCTGAGCGGCAGCACCACAAAAATCAAATTCATGGGGCTGCGGGAAGGGGGAATGGATAAGCTGAAAGGCAAGAAGATCGTAAACCTCTACCACGGCTCCGCCTTTGGCAAGGAAACCATTCCCATCCTGGACATTCAAGGGAAAAAATACGGCTTCGAAATCACCCATATCGAGGTCCCCCACCCTGGCAACGACCAGCAGTCCCAATGGCTTCAGATTCGCCAGATCAAACCTGACTGGGTAATCCTGCGGGGTTTCGGCATCATGAACTCGGTCGCCCTCAAGACTGCACAAAAAGTCGGATATCCTGCCGACCGGATTGTCGGCACCTGGCAAGCCGCTGCAGAGGAGGATGTGCTGCCCGCAGGAGACGCGGCCAAGGGCTACATCGCCGCCGGTCTACAGATGAGTGGCAGTAACTTCCCCGTGATCCAGGAGATCGCCCAGGTGCTCTACAGCGGAGGAAAAAAGGGGAACTTAAACGACCCCAAACGCATCGGCACCCACTTTTACAACTATGGGGTGGTCTTCGGCATCCTCCACGTCGAGGCGATTCGCACAGCCCAGGAAAAATTCGGGAAAAAACCCTTGACCGGTGAGCAAACGCAATGGGGCCTGGAACACCTCAACATCGACGACAAACGCCTCAAGCAAATCGGGGCACTGGGTTTCATCCCGAATATCAAGACTTCCTGCTTGGATCATGAGGGTGGAGGGTCAGTCAAATTCAAGCAATGGGATGGTCAGAAATGGATAACAATCACCGATTGGATTAAGGGGGACCCATCCCTCGTCCGCCCCCTCATCGAAGAATCCGCAGCCAAGTATGCGAAGGAGAAGAACATCACCCCACGCGACTGCAGCAAGGAATAAGGAGTAGAACCTCCCCGCTATCTACAAGAACATCGCCCCAAATCAGCGGTGCTCCGGCTATTGCCGGAGCACCGCTGATTTTATGATTCTAGCCCGCTACCCATGCTGGCCTGAAAGAATTCTACCCCTCTTCATTTTCCGCCGTGGGTCTTATGCCAAGCCGGCTTGCGCTTCTCGAAGAAACTCTGCATGCCCTCCTGGGCTTCGGCCGTTTCCCAGAAATCTGCCAGCCGGTCCACGGTATAGATGAGATTATCGGCATGGCTATGGCGCAGCACGAAATCCACCAGCTTCTTGGTGGTGGCGATGGCGCCAGGGGCGCAGGAGAGGATTTGATTGATCTCCTGATCCACCGCCTCGTCCAGCTTCTCGGGAGTGGCCACTTCATGAATCAGTCCGTAGCGCAAAGCTTGTTCGGCGGTCATGGGCTTGGCGTTGAGGAACACCCGGCGCGAGTTGCTCTCTCCCAGCTTGGCGGCAACGTAAGGCGCGATGGTGGCCGGCACCAGCCCTAGCCGAACCTCGGTCAGGGCAATCCGAACGGTATTCACCGCCACCGCGATGTCGCACACCGAAATCAAGCCGACGCCCCCGCCATAGGCAGGGCCGTTGATTCGCCCGATCAAGGGCTTGGATAGGCTATTCAAGCGGCGCAGCACTTCCGCCAATGGCCGGCCGGCGCGAATGCGCTCTTCCCGGCTCTGATTCCGCTGGCTCTGCTGCCAACGGAAATCGCCCCCGGCGCAGAAGGATTCCCCCTCTCCGGTCAGCACCACGACTCTGACCGCCGGATCCCCGTCCAAAGCGGTAATCGCCGCATCCAGATCGGCGAACATTTGCGGGTTGAGCGCATTGTGGATGTCCGGGCGGGACAAGGTCAGGCGGGCCACGCCGACGGCATTCACGTTCAGCTTGATGGTTTCGAAAGTCATGGGCTGCATGGGGGGCGATCCTCTCTCGATGGTGGAAATATCAGTTAGCGGCTACTCCGGCTCCACCACGACGACGATGGCATTGCGCTCGACGGTCTGGCCGGGCTGGCAGTGGACGGCGGTGACGGTGCCGTTGCACTCGGCGGCGATGCGCATCTCCATTTTCAT
>JAHFQX010000041.1 GCA_023259135.1 Betaproteobacteria bacterium
TGTGGCCAAGAAGAAAGTAGCTGCCAAAAAACCGGCGGCAAAAAAGGCTCCGGCTAAAAAAGCGGCAGCCAAAAAACCAGCGGCCAAGAAGAAAGTAGCTGCCAAAAAGCCAGCGGCAAAAAAGGCTCCGGCTAAAAAAGCGGCAGCCAAAAAACCAGCGGCCAAGAAGAAAGTAGCTGCCAAAAAACCAGCGGCAAAAAAGGCTCCGGCTAAAAAAGCGGCAGCCAAAAAGCCAGCGGCCAAGAAAGCGGCAGCCAAAAAGCCAGCGGCCAAGAAAGCGGCGCCGAAGCCCGCGGCAAAGAAACCGGTAGCGAAAAAAGCCGTTGCTTCGAAACCGGCCCCCGCGCCTAAGCCGGTTTCGGTGCCCGGTGCTTGGCCGTTTCCGATTTCCAGCGACAATCCTAGCTAGTCGTTTGGCCTTTGACATGCCTGCGGTCGGTTTGCGTCCGTGAGGACACCAGGTTCCTGATCCGCAGGCGTTGAGTTTTGCCGCTGTTTGTTTTTGCCCCCTGGACCGCCGGTTTGGCGGCGTGGTTTCTGCTTACACTCGAAACGCCACAGACGTCATCACCCTTGCCGCCAGGCGCATCCCGAGCCTGACAAGGTAAGGAAGGTTTTCTCCCCCCTCCGCCATGGCCGAAGTCGCATGCCGGGCTTCGTCTTCCTGCATTTTTAGGAGCATGGCTTTGCTTTTCTCGTCTGCCGGGGGCAGCCGTTCCAGGTGTCCGGCCAGGTGTTCCACCACCTGTTTCTCGGTTTCTCCCAAAAAGCCCAGACTCCACTTATCCCCCAAGGCCCCGGCTGTCGCCCCGATAAGCAGCGAGCCGAGATACCAGAACGGATTCAACCGGCTGGTCTGCCCCCCGAGTTCCTCCAGCCGTTGCTGGGTCCAGGCCAGATGGTCGGTCTCCTCGGTGGCGGCTCGTTTTAGGGTATTCCGAATCATCCCCCGGCGGGCAGTCAGGGCTTGCCCCTGGTATAGCGCCTGGGCACAGACTTCTCCGGCATGATTGACCCGCATCAGCGCGGCAACGTGTTGGGTCTCTGCAGGAGACAGCTCCGGATCGGGGAAATCGTCTCCCGGGATCGGGCGGGACGACACGGGCTTGCCGAATAAGGTCCGTAGCCCTTGGTCGAAAGCGAGGATCCATCGGTCCGTGAGTGGGGGTTCGGCACGGTGCGGGGCGAATGGAAAAAAGGGATTCATGGAATGCTTGCCAGTTGACGGGATAATAGCTCGGCCGGGTGCAGAATCTCGACATCCAGGCCAGCATCGGCCAGTCCCCTTTGCAAATGCAGCCGGCACCCGATGTTGGAGGTAACCACCGTCGACACCGCCGCCTTCCGGATCCCCCGGATAGAATCCTCCAGCAGGCTGTCGGACATTTCGGGCTGGGTTAGGCAATAGGCCCCGGCCGCCCCGCAGCAGCCGGGGGCGCCGGCGAGGGGCACCGGCCGGCAGCGGAGGATGCGTTGCAACAAGGCGCCGACATCCTCGGCCGTGCCGAGAACCTTGCGTTGCGTGCAAGCTTGATGAACCCCCACCCGGTGATCCCAAGGCGCGATAGACAAGCTCTCCCAGCCCGCTGCTTGGCTCAGGAAACCACCGGCGTCTTGGATTCGGGCCGCGAGGGCGGCGCCGGGCGGCCCGGCGAAATTCCCATAATCTCTCAAATGGGCTGCGCAACCGCTGGCCACGGTAATAATCGGCACCGCGGGAATCCCGGCAAAGGCCTGGATATTGCGCAAAGCCAGTTTTTCCCCCCATTCGGAATCTCCGGAATGGTAGTGCAAAGCTCCGCAGCAAGTTTGCCGGCGAGGGATGCGGACTCCGTACCCCAGCCGGGTCAGCAGCCCGAGAGTGGATTGCAGCGCCGACCGGTCCACCACCTGGGCGACGCAGCCCAAAAACAAAGCCACTTCGCCGCGCTGGGCCCCCTGGGGAGGGTAATAAGCCTCCCACTTCCCCTGCGATTCCGGCAAGGCCGGCAAGTAACGCTCCAAGCGCGCCCACCCCAGATATTCCAAGATGCCGGTTTTGCGCACCCGACGCTGTATCCCCTGGCGCTGGTAGAGCCTCAACCCCTTGCCGAGCAGGCCGAGCAAGCCGCGATGGGGCAGTACGCGGCGCAGCAGCCATTTTCGGAGCGGGCCGATGGAGACGAGCGGCCTCGCATGCTCCAGCAATTTGCGGGCACCCAGCAGTGCGTGTCCGTAACCCACGCCGTTGGGACAGGCGGTTTCACAGGAACGGCAACCCAGGCAAAGATCGATATGCTGCCGAAACCGCGGGTTAATGGGAATGTGCCCCGCGACGGCGCCGCGCATCAAAGCGATCCGCCCCCTTGGGGAATCGGCCTCCGAGCCGGTTTTTTGGTATGTCGGGCAGTGGGGCAAGCAGATCCCGCAGCTCACGCATTTTTCCGTCTCCCGCAGGATGCGGGCCTGGAAATCCGGCATCTTTATGGCCGGCTCGGCAAAAGCGGAACCCACGTCAAACCTGGGACAATTCAAAACAGACTTGCCCGTTGGCGTTGCTGCTTAAACCCAAGCGATAGCCGTATTGACTCGCCAAGCTCGCCACTTGGTACAACCCGATTCCCAAGCCGTTGCTGGATGGAACCGGCCCCACGAACAACCTGCCCGCCACGACTTCCGGAATCGCCGTGCCATCATCGCATACCGTAAAGCGGGTTTTTCCGCCGCTCCAGGACAGGCTTACCCGAATCCCCAGGCGCGGCTCGGCCTTGCGCTTCTCCAAGGCATTCTGCAGCAGATTGTCGGCTACGCCGTCGAACACTTCCACCGGGATCGTGACCTGCTGCGGCAACAGCGCTTCGGTGAATTCCACAAAGTCCTCCGCACCGCGCCGCTTGAGTCCCGCCCACCAATCCGTCAACGAACCCATCGGACTGCGGGCCTTTCCGGGGGCGGCAAGCTTGTCCAAGGTCATCTGCAAGCGCTGGGTGATTTGCGGCAATTGCCGTTGCATCAAGGCGCGCATGTCTTCCGCGTCCTCCGGCTCGCTGGTTTCGACCGCGGAGCAAAGCGAGGTCAGGGACTGCAGCAGGTTTTTCACGTCATGGGCCAAGCGCGAGCCGGTCTCATAGATGGCCTGGGTATAGGCGTTTTCCCGCTCCTGGCGCTCCCGGCGCTTGGCCTCATGAAAATCCGCCAGCAGCCGGGCCAGCAGTTTCATGTGCAGCAGCAGCCCAGGGGCGAGCCGCTGGCGGCTGTACAGCGTCAGCTTGAGCCGATGAAATTCAAACTCCGCCGGATGGGGCGAGTCCTCTCCCACACTGCCGTCGCCCTCCGGGCCGGCCCAACGGACTCCGGCCAGCCAGGGTAGCGCGATCATTTCATGGGCAGCCATCAACAGAAATTTTTCCGAGTTCGATTCCCGGTCAGCCAAGTTGGCCATGCTGTGCATCCATTGCTCGAAAGGCAGGCCGACGCTCAGCAGATAGCGGGACAACACTTGGCCGATACCGGAGAACCCCCCCCGGGGATCCCATAGCCAACTGGCCAGAATCAATAGGCCAGCGACGGCCAGCAGAGTCTGCGCCAAAGCGAACAGATAATCGCCTTGGCTGGTCTGCTTGATGACGAAGGAACCCAGCACCAGGGATACCAGCAACAGAAACATCAGCAGGCTGTAGAACATGTCCACGCCCTGGGAGCGGGTGGGCAAGGGGTCCGGACGGAAAAAGAAAATGGCCAGCACCGGGATCGGCAGCCCGAACCGGAGTGCCGCCAATCCCGCCGGAGAAAACTGCTGATCCTCGAAAAGGTGGGGAACCACCCACAGCAGCAAAACCGCCAGCAGATAAATCGCCGCTAGCAAGGAGGCGTAGCGCTCTCCGTGCCGTTTCACCCCGGGAACGTTGCCGGCGATCAAGGCGGTCAGCATGGACAGCCAAAAAGCCATCAGCCACCAGTTGCTCCATCCCGCCAGGATAATTCCAACCGCCAGAACCATGACTCCCTGACGGGTGCTGAGCTGGCCTTCCCGCTGCCATACCGGCTGCCACAACAGAAACAGGCCGAAGTGGGTCAACAGCAGAGCCTTGGCCCACCAGCTCGTTATCCCCCAGCCCAGCCCGCCGTGCAAAGCGAGCAGCATCACGGCCAACCACCAATTTTGCCGGGAAACCAAAAACAACCGGCGGCTTTGCGTCATCAGAAAAGTCATGGAAGGAGGCGATCCGAATCGAGCGGGTTGAAAGAGGATAATTCAGCGGACTGAGCGGTTATACTTCCCCGGATATGGCCTCAATGGTTCCCCGCTACGCCGGACAAGCCTGGACCGTCGCTCGCTTTACCGTGCTGGAGGCAGTGCGTACCCGGCTTTTCATCGTCTTCCTTTGCGTCTTGGCGTTGGCCTGGCTGGGGGGCGCTTTCGTCCGGGCCCTGGCCGTGACCGAGGGTTCAAGGCTGCAAGTGGTTTTCCTGGCCGGCATGCTGCGATGGGCCGCAGTGTTTGTCATCAGCCTTTATACCATTAGTGCGACGGTCCGGGAATTCAACGACAAAACCTTGGAATTGCTGTTGGCCCTGGACCTGCCCCGCGCCGCCTACGGATTCGGCAAATTCCTCGGTTTTTCCATCGTGGCCTGGGGGCTGGCGGCGTTCTGCGGGGCCGGACTGTCGTTCTCGGCCCCCGGCGAGCCGCTGCTGGCCTGGAGCCTCTCCTTGGCCATGGAGTTGTGGATGGTCGTCGCCATGAGCTTGTTTTGCGTCGCCACGTTTTCCCAGGTAATGCCGGCGGCCGCGGTGGTGGTGGGATTCGTCCTGCTGGGCCGCTCCATCGGCGCCATCCAATTGATGACCGCCTCTCCCGTGCTGGATGCGGCCAGTCCAATTCACCGCGCCATGAGCTGGACCATCGATGCCATCGCCCTGCTGCTGCCGAGGCTCGACACTTTTACCCAGAGCGCCTGGCTTGTCAACGAGTCCGCCGCTTGGCCGGCGCTGCCGCCGCTGCTGGCGCAAAGCCTGATCACCGTGGCGCTGCTGTTGGCGGCAGCGCTGTTCGATCTGTACCGGCGCGATCTATAGTCCCATGACCCAGCGATCATGGCGGCAGGTGCCGAGCAGCGTATTGGCCGCGGTGGGCGTCGCCCTGTTGCTGCAAATCGGCTGGCGGGCCCAGCAGCCGCGGCCGCTGGCCACGGCCCTGGCGCTTCCCGCGGCCCCCGCGGCCACGGTCTTGAAGCTCGTTGGCCTGGGCGACCCCCTGCCGGTGGCCCACTTCGCGGCCCTGTACTTGCAAGCCTTCGATAACCAGCCGGGAGTGAGCATTCCCTATTGGGATCTGGATTACTTCCGGGTCGAGGCCTGGCTGGAGCGAATTCTGGATTTGGATCCCGCCGGCCAATACCCCCTGCTCATGGCTTCTCAGCTCTACGCCCAAGTGCCGGATCCGGGCAAGCAGCGGCGCATGCTGGAATTCGTCTATCGGCGCTTCTTCGAGGATCCGGGGCGGCGCTGGCGCTGGCTAGCCCACGCCGCCATCGTGGCCAAGCACCGGTTGGGAGATCCGTCGCTGGCCCTGAAGTATGCCCAGGCTATCGCCGCCCATTCCCGAAACCGGAATATCCCGAGCTGGGCCAGCCAAATGCCCATTTTCATTCTAGAAGACATGGGGGAAGCGGAAAGCGCCCAAATTCTGCTGGGGGGATTGCTGGCCAGCGGAACCTTGACCGACCCCATGGAAATCCGCTTTCTGACCGAACGGTTAGCGCAAATGCAAGAAAAAAATGTCAAAAAATCGCCTTAATTGTTGATTTTTAGACAATTCTCTTGTTGTGCAGAAAAAATCCAGGTCAGTCATCTTTTTCCATTCCATTGATTTTGTTTTTATTTTCCAGATATCCTCGCAACTTTCGCGGGTCGCCAAAAAGGCTCGAATCTTGCGGTCGGAGATTCATCGACGAGCCGGACTCGTTTTTTGAGGAGCATTCCATGAAAAAACAGCATGGTTTTACCCTGATCGAGATCGCCATTGTCTTGGTAATCATCGGCCTATTGTTAGGAGGGGTATTGAAGGGCCAGGAACTGATCACCAGCGCCCGGGTCCGCAACCTCATCGCCCAGCAGGACGGCATCAAGGCCGCCTTCTTCGGCTTCCAGGATCGCTTCAAGGCCTATCCCGGAGATTACGCGGCGGCCAGCACCAATATCCGTTGCACCACCACCTGTCTCAACGGGGATGGGGATGGACGCATCGAAACCGCCGGAACGGGCGAAGCCCACGAGGAAATCCTGGCTTGGACCCATCTGGCCAGCGCCGGCTTCCTGAACGGCAGCTACAATATGACTGCCGGGGAAACTGCGCCGACCGATGCCAACAATCCAAAGAATCCCTACAGCATCTACCTGCAGTTGGTTTATGACGCCATCTATGCCGACACCGGCACGGCGGCTGCCAAGCACAACCTGAAGACGGGGGCGCAGATTCCGGTGGAAATCATCGCCGAAGTGGATCGCAAGATCGACGATGGCGACGGCCTGCGGGGCGGCTTCCGTTACTCGGTGTATCAAGGCAACGCGCCGGCCGCGCCGGCCGCGCCTCAGGCCGCTTATGCCGCGGGGGTTTGCGTGCTGACCAGCGGCGTGTGGCAAGCTACTCAAAGCGAAACCAACTGCGGCGGAGCCAGCCTGTTCTAACCCGGCGGGCTGCCCAACAAAAAAGCCAAGGCGGGAGCCTTGGCTTTTTTGTTGGGGGAAACAGCTCAGGGGGAAAACGACGAACCGCAGCCGCAGGTGGAGGTGGCGTTGGGATTCTTGATGACGAATTGGGCGCCTTCCAGTCCTTCCTGGTAATCAATCTCAGCGCCTACCAAGTACTGATAGCTCATGGGATCGATCAGCAGGGTCACGCCGTTCTTCTCCATGGCGGTGTCGTCCTCGTTGGCGGCCTCGTCGAAAGTAAAGCCGTATTGGAAACCCGAGCAGCCTCCGCCGCTGACGAACACCCGCAGCTTGAGATCGGCGTTGCCTTCTTCTTCAATGAGCTCCCGCACCTTGTGGGCGGCGTTGTCGGTGAAGACCAGGGGGGCGGGCATTTCGGTGACGGCGTTCATGGACACTCCTTAAAAACCTCGAATTCAACGGATGGGGCATTATCCCCGTCCTCGCCGGCGGCGGTCAATCGCCGGAAGCCGGCTTGAACGCCACCACCTTATCGGGCACTTCATCGCTCCGGTGGATCAGCCGGCCCTGGATGACCGCGCCCAGATGGACTTCCAGGGTTTTGTAGAACACGTCTCCTGTGACACGGGCCTTGGCTTGCAGTTCCACATATTCCCCGACATGCACCGGGCCCACCACCGTTCCGTTGATGACGGCGTGGGAGACGCGGATCTCGCCTTCCACCCGAGCCTGTTCGCTCAAGGTGATGGTGGTGGGCCGCTCGTCGGCCGCCGTCACGTTGCCCTTAACGTGCCCATCCACCCGCAGCCCGCCGCTGAAGGTGACGTTGCCTTCCACTTCCGTGCCGGCGCCGATCAGGCAGTCGATGCGGGTTTGGGGTTTGGTGCGGCCTTTTCTGAACAGCATGGGGGACCTCCTCAGGCTTAGGAAATATTCAGCTTTTGCGATGCGCGTAGCCCCGAGCCCTGCTCCAGGACCCGGACTTCGACCGTTTTCAAGGTGGCGCCGACGGGAATTTGAATCTGTCCTTCCAGCCGCTGGAACAAGCGAAAACGAACGCCCTGCCCAGCCTCCTGGACTTGCCCGGTTTTGGGATAGGTCATCAGGAAAGGCTTCCCATTCAGCAAGCCCTGGGCGACCAATTGCACCGTTCCCTCAAACAGCTTGGGCTTCGCTCCCGTTTGGGCCAACAACAAGCGATAGCGGTATTCCCCCGGCAAAGACTCGGGGTGGACCCTGAACTGGTTGATTCTCAGATCCCCCTCCTGGCCGCCCGCCGTCGTCAGGGTTTCGAAAAAGGCCAGGTCGTTTTTCAACAAGGAGATTTCCTCCGTCAAGCTTCTGATCTGGCGAAGCAAGTCTTGCTGGGCGGCCCACCCTATTTGCAGTTCACTTTCCGCGGCAGCCAGGCGCTTGCTTAATCGTTTATTCTCCTCCTCCAGTTGCCCATGGGCCTGCCGGAAGCGGTCCCGTTCCTGAATGGCTTGGCCGCCATCCAGTCCGGACCAGATCTTGCCGGTTTCGAAACTCCACCAGCCCAGCGCCACCAGCACCGCGGCCATGAGGACTCCAGTCAAGCCGCGCAAATACCACGGCACCAGGGGTCTGACCGCCACCCGCCGGGCGGGGGCCCTCACGCGGCGCCGCAATTTGCGGATCATACGCTCAGGGAACCACCGGAATATGGCCCAAGCCGGCGTCTTCCGGCAGGCCGAAGAGCAGGTTCATGTTTTGCAGGGCCTGGCCGGCGGCGCCCTTCACCAGGTTGTCGATGACCGACAGCACCACCACGGTGTCGCCCCCCTGGGGACGATGCACCGCGATGCGGCAATGGTTGGCGCCCCGCACCGAGCGGGTATCGGGGTGGCTGCCGGGGGGCAGCACATCCACGAAGGGCTCCCCGGCGTAGCGCTCCTCGAACAGCTTCTGGAGATCCGCGTCTTGAGTCAGCCGGCCATAGAGCGTGGCGTGAATGCCCCGGATCATGGGGGTGAGGTGAGGCACGAAAGTGAGTCCCACTTCCCGGCGGGCGGCCTGATTCAGCCCCTGGGCGATTTCCGGAAGATGGCGATGGCCGGGGACTCCGTAGGCTTGAAAGTTGTCCGCCGCCTCGGAAAACAGGATATGCAGTTCGGCTTTGCGTCCGGCCCCCGACACCCCGGATTTGGCATCGGCGATCAGGTGATCCAGATCGACGATCCCCTTTTCCACCAAGGGCAAAAAACCCAGTTGCACCGCCGTGGGGTAACACCCCGGATTGGCGATCAACCGAGCCGCGGGAATCCGCTCGCGGTGCACTTCCGGCAGGCCGTAGACCGCTTCTTCCACCAATGCGGGACAAGCGTGGCGCATGCCGTACCAACGCTCCCAGGTGGGAATATGCCGGATGCGAAAATCCGCCGACAGGTCCACCACCCGAACCCCGGCTTCCACCAATTCCTGGGCTTGATGCATGGCGACGCCGTTGGGAGTGGCGAAGAACACCGCGTCGCAACGCCGCAACGCAGGGTTGTCGGGATCGGTGAAAGCGATGTCCACCCGTCCCCGCAAGCTGGGGAACAAGTCCGCCACCGCCATTCCGGTTTCTTTCCGGGAGGTAATGACTTCGAGGACCGCACCGGGATGCTGGGCCAACAGCCGCAGCAACTCCACTCCGGTGTACCCGGTTCCGCCCACCACGCCGACTTTAATCATTTATCTCCTTCATTCAAAACAAATAATTGCCCGGAACCATGATACGCCAGAGCACAGTTGCCGGGCAACAAAAAAGCCGCCCGCGGGCGGCTTGTGCCGTGACCCGGAGTCGTTAGCGCTTGGAGAACTGCTTGCGGCGGCGGGCTTTGTGCAAGCCGACTTTTTTCCGCTCCACTTCCCGGGCGTCCCGGGTCACCAACCCGGCTTTTTTCAGCACCGGCTTGAGGGTTTCGTCGTAGGCCATGAGGGCGCGGGTGATACCGTGGCGAACCGCGCCGGCTTGCCCGGATTCGCCGCCGCCGTGGACATTGACCTGGATGTCGAAGGAATGGATGTGCTCCGTCAACTCAAGGGGTTGGCGGACGATCATGCGGCCGGTCTGCCGGGAAAAAAACTCATCGGCGGGCTTGCCGTTGACCACGATCTGGCCGGAACCCGGCTTGATGAACACCCGGGCCACGGCGCTCTTGCGCCGGCCAGTGCCGTAATGGGAAGGAGCGACCATGGGACGTTAAATCTCCAGAGATTTGGGTTGCTGGGCGGAGTGGGGATGGGTGCCACCGCCGTAAACTTTGAGCTTGCGCAGCATGGCGTAGCCCAGCGGGCCCTTGGGGAGCATGCCCTTGACGGCTTTCTCCAGCGCCCGATTAGGATGCTTGGCTTGCATTTTCTCGAAGTTGGTGCTGTAAATTCCCCCCGGGTAGCCGGTGTGGCGGTAGTAGGTCTTCGCCTGAGTCTTGTTTCCGGTAACCCGGAGCTTGGCGGCATTCACCACCACCACGAAATCCCCCGTATCCACGTGGGGAGTGAAGATGGGTTTGTGCTTGCCGCGCAGCCGCTTGGCGATTTCTGCGGCAAGACGGCCCAGCACCTTGTCCGTGGCATCGACCACGTACCAATCGTGCTGAACTTCGTGGGGCTTTGCGGAAAACGTTTTCATAAAACCGCTCAAGGTGGGAAAGCCGTGGAAAGGCGCGGATTTTATGCCATGCCAGCAATTTTTGTCAAATTCGGCCGCGGGCGCCCGCTGTCCGGCGAAGGAAACGGGGGTGGGGATGGGCTACAATTCCATGGATGGGCAAAACTTCCAAGGATAAGGACTCCCTGAAAGGCGGGCGATGAAAGCACGAATCAAGTGGGTAGAGAATGCCAGCTTCCTCGGGATCACCGAGAGCAACCATGCCATATTGATGGATGGGCCGCCGGAAGGTGGAGGACAAAATCTCGGTCCCCGCCCCATGGAAACCTTGCTGGTGGGGGCCGGCGGCTGCACGGCTTATGACGTGGTGCATATTTTGAAAAAATCCCGGCAGGCCGTCACCGGCTGCGAGGTGAAGATCGGGGCCGAACGAGCCAGCGAGGATCCCAAGGTTTTCATCCGCATCCATTTCCATTACATCGTTGCCGGGCGGAATCTCAAGCCACAGCAGGTGGAACGGGCCGTGCGGCTTTCCGCCGAAAAATACTGCTCGGCCTCCATCATGCTGGGCAAGACCGCCACTGTCACCCACGATTTCGAGATCGTCGGTGAATAGCGATGTCCTAATACCTCAAGGTCGCCATGGCCACGAAAATGCGCTGGATAATATGGGTGGTCGCCGTGGCGGTCTTGGCCGGCGCGGTGATAGCCGTGCAACTCCTGATCACGCGGCTGCCGGCGGCGACGGCGTTGGACGCCAGCGGCCGCATCGAGGGCCGGATCACCGTGGTCACCCCCAAGACGGCCGGCATGGTAAGCGCCATCGACGCCGAAGAGGGGCAGTCGGTGACGGCGGGGCAAGCCCTGCTGGTTCTGGACGACCCGGCTTTGCGGGCTCGGGAAACGGCGGCGCAGGAGAACTCGGCCGCCGTGATCCGCCGCCTGCAAGCAGCGGATCAACAGTTGGTCATGACGGATCGGCAGGTCCAACTGCAAATCGAACAGGCCCAGGCCGCCTTGCTGGAGGCCGGCGCCCGCGCCGAGCGCAGCCGGGCCAGCGCCGCCCAGTCCGAGCGGGATGCGGAAAGGGCCCAGGACCTCGCCGCCCGGCGCTTTCTCTCCAGCCAGGCGGCCGAATCGGCGGAATTCAAGGCGGTGGCCGAGCGCAGCGGCCGCGCCGAGGCGGAAGCAGCCTTGACCCGAGCGGACCGGCAGTTGGCCTTGGCCCGCTTGGGTGAGCGGCAACTGGCGGTGATGCGCATCGAACGGGAGGGCTTGGCCCGGCAGGTCAAGCAGGCCGAATCCCTCGCCGCAGAGCAGCGCAGCCTGATCGCCGACTTTGCCATCACCAGTCCCCTGGCCGGCACCGTGCTCACCCGCACCGTGGAGTTGGGGGAGCGAGTAAATCCGGGAGCCCCCTTGTTTACCCTGGTGGATCTTTCCAAACTGTATCTCAAAATCTACGTCCCGGAGCCGCAGATCGGCAAGATCACTCTCAACCAGCGGGCCGAGGTCCGTGTGGACGCCTACCCGGAACGGGTTTTTCCGGCGCGTGTGAGCAAGATTGCGAGTCAGGCCGAATTCACCCCGAAGAACGTGGAGACCAGGGAAGAGCGGGTAAAGCTGGTATTCGCGGTGGAGCTGTCCCTATTGGAAAATCCGGGCGGCGTGCTCAAGCCCGGCATGCCCGCCGACGGACGCGTGTTCCTGGACAGCACCATTCCCGGCAAGGGTCGCTAGCGTCGTGACTCAAGCGACGTTTCCCGACGCTCCCGCCGGGGACGGGATGCGCAACGCGGAAGGCCAGCAACTGATCATCCGCGTGACGGATCTGCGCAAGCGCTATCAGCGCGGGCGAGTGCCGGCCGTCGAGGGGGTGTCGTTCGAAGTGCGGAAGGGGCGGGTCTATGGTCTCATCGGCCCGGACGGCGCCGGCAAGACCAGCATTTTGCAGATTCTGGCGGGAGTGTTGTCGGCGGACTCGGGCGCCGCCCACCTTGCCGGCATCGATGTGCTGGCCCGGCCGGAGGCGGTGAAGCCGCTCATCGGCTACATGCCCCAGGGCCTGGGGCTCAATCTCTACGATACGCTCTCGGTCGAAGAGAACATCGAATTCTTCCGGGCTTTGCGCCAAGTACCCGAGCGCCGCTTTCGCGAGAACCGCGACCGGCTGCTGGCCATGACCCGGTTGGCGCCCTTCCTCGCCCGGCCGGCCGGCAAGCTCTCCGGCGGCATGCGGCAGAAGCTGGCGCTCATCTGCACCCTCATCCATTTGCCCGACCTGCTGCTGCTGGACGAACCCACCACCGGGGTCGATCCCATCTCGCGGCGGGATTTCTGGACTATCATCCAGGACCTGGTGACGAACCGCGGCGTCAGCGTGCTGCTCACCACCTCCTACATGGACGAAGCGGAGCGCTGCAATTTCGTCGGCCTCATGGCCGACGGCGAGATCATCGCCGCAGGCGCGCCGGACAAGCTGATTGCCGAGATGCCGGGGCGCTTGCAACTGGTGGGCGGCGCTCTGCCGCAATCCCTGATCCGCATCCTGGAGCAATGGCCGGAGACCGAATCGGTCGCCTTGTTCGGCGAACAGGCGCACCTGTTGCTCGCCGACGATTCCATCGACGTGGCGGCGCGCCTGCAGCAAGCGGGCGTGGCCCAGCCGGTGGTGCGCGACATCCCGGCGGGGCTGGAAGACGTGTTCGTGCATCACGTCATGCGCAAGCGCGCTGCTGCCCGTGCCTTGGGGGCCGACCTGGCCGGCCTGGTGGCGGATCCGCCGCCGATGCAGGACTCCCCTATCCGCACCGAGGGCATCACCTGCCGGTTCGGCGACTTCACCGCGGTGGATGCGGTCAGCCTGGAGGTGCATCCGGGGGAGATTCTCGGCCTGCTGGGACCCAACGGTGCCGGCAAGACGACCCTGATCAAGATGCTGTGCGGCTTGCAAAAGCCTAGCGCCGGCCGGGCGCAGGTGGCGGGACTGGATCTGGGGGCCCGCGGCGCGCGGCGCGCCCTGCGCGGACGGATCGGTTATATGTCGCAACGTTTTTCGCTCTACCGGGATCTCAAGGTTGCGGCCAACCTCGATCTCTACGCCGGACTCTATGGCTTGCCGGCCGAAATGCGCAGGCAGCGCATCGAGGGTCTGCTCGCCGGGTTGGGCCTGGCGCAATACGCCGAACGCCGTACCGTTTCCTTGCCCCTGGGGCTGCGCCAACGCCTGGCCCTAGCCTGCGCGCTGCTACACGAACCGCGGCTGTTGTTCCTGGACGAACCGACTTCCGGGGTGGACCCGGTGGCCCGCCGCCAGTTCTGGGATTGGGTCCATCTCTTGGCCCAGGAGGGCGGCATCACCGTACTGGTATCCACCCACTATATGGACGAGGCCGAGCACTGCAATCGGCTGGGCTTAATGCACCAGGGGCGACTGGTGGCGCTGGGAGCCCCCGCCGAGCTCAAGGCCGCAGCCGAGGGGCAAGGCGGCCCGATGGTGGCGGTGCAAGCCCATGACTTCGCCGAGGCTTACCAGCGGCTCCACGCCCGTTTCCCGGATGCCATGCTCTACGGCCGGCGCATTCAGTGGCAAAGCCCGGAGCCGGAGCCGGACATCGAGATCACGCGCGCCATGCTCGCCGAGGCCGGCATCGAGGCCCGTGTCAGTCGGCAAGGTCTGACCATGGAGGAAGCCTTCGTGCACTTCGTCGAACAGGCGGGGAACGGCCGTGCATAGCCGGGTCTGGGCGATCCTGGTCAAGGAAACCCGCGAGCTATTGCGCGACCCGGTGTATCTGGGGCTGTCCTTCGTCATCCCGGTGGTGATGATCCTGCTGTTCGGCTTCGGCCTGTCGCTGGATGTCAAGCACCTGCCGCTGGTATTCGAGGATCACGACCGCTCGCGCTTCAGCCGCGACTACATGGACGGCTTCGTGCATTCGGAATACTTCGACCTCATCACCGTGACCGACGACCCGCGCCGGGTGGCTGATTTGCTGCGTTCCGGCCGCGCCCGGGTGGTGATCGACATTCCGCCGGACTTCGGCCGCAGCATCAGCGGCGCCGAGCCGGTGAGGGTGGGTGTGACCGTGGACGGCTCCTTCCCGACCCGCGCCGGGGTGATCGCCGGCTACGTCGCCGCCATCAACGCTCTTTACAACGACAAGTTGCTGCAAGCTTATCTGAGCCGGCAAGGCGGCGGTGTCCGTGCCGTGCTCCCGGTGCAAATGGACCTGTCGGTTTGGTACAACCCCTCGCTGGAGAGCAAGAACACCATCGTGCCGGGCCTGCTGGTGCTGATCCTGATGCTGTTTCCAGCCATCCTGGGAGCCTTACTGGTGGTGCGGGAAAAGGAATCCGGCACCATTTTCAATTACTACGCCTCGCCAGTGCGCCGCTGGGAGATCATCGCCGGCAAGGTGTTGCCGTATCTGGGGGTGGCGATGATCGATTACCTCATCATCTACACCGCCAGCCGCTGGATCTTCGAGGTGCGCTTCACCGGCAGCTTCGGGGTGCTCACCCTGGGGGCGCTGCTGTATTCGGTGTGCACCATCGGCATCGGACTGCTGATTTCCATCCTGGCCCGCACCCAACTGGCCGCCATGCTGATCACCTTTCTCGCCACCGTGACGCCGGCCTTCAACTACTCCGGCTTCATCACCCCGGTGGCCAGCATGGATACCATGGGGCAGTTCGTCGCCCATCTCATTCCCGCCACCTACTTCATGACCGTGGTGCGCGGCAGTTATCTGAAGGGTTTGGGGCTGGGTTTCTACTGGCTGGAACTTGCCGCCTTGGGGTTGTACACCCTCGCCGTCTATGGCGCTTGCTGGGCGCTGCTGAAAAAGAGGATCGGCTGATGTGGGGGCGATTGGGGTCGATGGTGCGCAAGGAATTCCGCCAGCTCGCCGGTGACTGGCCGATCCTGTTCATCCTGGTGTGGGGCTTCAGCGGCGCGATTTTCATTGCCGGCCGCGCCATCAGCATGGATCTCAACAATTATCCGGTGGCGGTACTCGATTATTCCCACAGCCAGGAGAGCCGCGAACTCATCGCCCGGCTGCGGCCGCCCAACTTCAAAATCGTCAGCTTGCTGGCAAGCGATGCCGAACTGCTGGGCACCCTGGACGAAGGCGGCGCCAGCCTGGCGGTGATCATCCCGCCCACCTTCCAGCGCGACGTGCAGCAAGGCCGGGGGCGCTTCCAGGTAATCTCGGACGGCACCCAGTCGCAGATGGCCACCCTGGCCGGAGGCTACATCACCCGGCTGGCCGGGGAATACGCGGTGGAATTGCTGGAGCGGCGCATCGGCCCCGCCGGCCGAACGCTGGCGCGCCTGCCCCAGGTGGACGCCCGAGTGCGGATGGAATACAACCCGAACATCACCTCGGCCTGGTTCTCCAGCATGCTGGAGATGCTCAACATGATCACCATGATCTCGATGCTGCTCACCGCCGCGGCCATGGTGCGAGAAAAGGAGCAGGGCACGCTAGAACAGATCCTGGTGAGCCCCTTGCGGCCGGCGGAATTGTTCGCCGCCAAGATCATCCCCACCGTCGTGGTGATCCTGGCGCTTTCGCCGCTGGGGCTGTTCGGCATCGTGCAGGGGGTGTTCCACACGCCGTTGCGGGGCAGCGTGCTGTTCTTCTACGCCGTTTCGGTGCTGTACATCGCCTCGGTGGCCAGCCTGGGACTGGCCATCGCGGTGATCGCCCGCAACCTGGCGCAGGCGATGATGATGCTATTCCTGATCCTGTTCCCCATGCTGTTTCTATCGGGCGCCACCACCCCTCCGGAAAGCATGGCGCCCTGGATGCGCTACGCCACTCTAATCTCGCCGATGCGCTATTACATCGACTTCGGCTATCAGGTATTGTTCAAGGGCAACGGCTTGGCCTACGTCTGGCATGACGTTCTGGGCATCGGGCTCATGGGCGCACTGATGTTTGGTTTTTCCGTGTGGCGGTTCCGGAAAATGCTGGGGTGACGGCGGTCAGCCCGGGGGGTCCAAGCCGGGAAAACACGCGCTATTGCAAGACTATCGCAGACACAGTATGATGCGCGGCTTTCGGAAACGTTCCGAAAGGGTATGAGGGGTATTTCGTGGCCAACACCGTCCAAGCCAGAAAACGCGCCAAACAGGCGCTTAAGCAACGGGCTCATAATTTCAGCCTGCGTTCCCGCCTGCGCACCGCCATCAAGAAAGCCCGCGCCGCCATCGAAGCCGGGAACAAAACCGCCGCCCAATCGGTGTACCGGGAGTCTGTCGGCATCATTGACTCCATCGCCGACAAGAACATTATTCACAAGAACAAAGCGGCTCGCCACAAGAGCCGCCTTTCCGCCGCCATCAAAGCCCTCGGCTGAGCCGCATTGGCCGGGGACACCCAAAAGTCTCATTGCAGGCGCAAGCAACACCCGCCATTAGTGGTCCCCCTCGATATGGGGCGCGCTGTCTTCGGCTGGAGCCCCCGTTTCGGGATCGATCCAACTGGCAATGCCGATCTCATCCTCCGCTTCAAGCAAGGTCTCTCCGGGCTCGAAATCGCTTTCTTCGCTGTACTGCATAGCTTCCACCGCTTCAAGCAAAGTGCCGAAGGGGCCATACTCGTCTCCGCTGCCGCTATCTTGCCAATAAAAACCGTCAGGACGCTCGATAATGCGAGCCTGGTCATAGTCGGGCGGGGTTTGAGGAATAAAGCGCTTCGGCATCGGACTCTCCCTCCTTAGGCGTCCTTGAAACTATACTCTCGGCCCGTATGCAACGCCACCACTCAAAGGAAAGCCCGCGGACCGGAGCCCGCGGGGCGAAGCGTTCCTTCAGACTTGCGGATGAATCCGTTCCAGATTGCTATGCAGCTTGTTCAGCGCATTCACATAAGCCTTGGCCGAAGCGGTGATGATATCCGTGTCGGCGCCTTGACCGTTCACCACTCGCCCGCCCTTGGATAGACGCACCGTCACTTCGCCTTGGGCATCGCTGCCACTGGTAATATTGTTAACCGAAAACAGCAGCAGATCGGCGTTGCTGCAAGCGATACTTTCCACCGCCTTAAACACTGCGTCCACCGGACCGCTGCCCTGCGCCTGGGCTTCCTGCTCCGCTCCGTCCACGGCCACCACCACCCGAGCTTGGGGGGTTTCTCCGGTTTCCACCCCTGATTTCACGTAGACCAGGCGGTAATGCTCGAAATAATGGGTCGCCTCCTCCTCGCTCACCAGGGCCTGGATATCCTCGTCGAATATTTCCCGCTTCTTGTCGGCCAATTCCTTGAAGCGCTTGAAAGCGGCCAGCACCGCGGCCTCGGACTCCATTTCTATCCCCAATTCCTTGAGCCGGTTGCGGAAGGCGCTGCGGCCGGAAAGTTTGCCTAATACCAATTTATTGGTTCTCCAGCCCACATCCTCGGCCTTCATGATCTCGTAAGTATCCCGGCTCTTGAGCACGCCGTCCTGGTGAATGCCGGATTCATGGGCGAAAGCATTGGCGCCCACTACAGCCTTATTGGGCTGCACCGGGAAGCCCGTAATGCCCGACACCAGCCTGCTGGTAGCAACGATCTGGGTGGTATCAATGCCGGTATCGCAAGGGAAGAGATCCTGGCGGGTGCGGATCGCCATGACGATCTCTTCCAAGGATGCGTTCCCCGCCCGTTCACCCAGGCCATTGATGGTGCACTCCACCTGGCGGGCGCCGCCCTTGAGCACCGCCGCCAGGGAATTGGCCACCGCCAGCCCCAGGTCGTTGTGGCAATGCACCGAAAAAACCGCTTTGTCCGAGTTCGGCACCCGTTCCCGGATCAAGCGAATGGTGTTCGCATATTGGTCGGGGAGGTTGTAACCCACGGTATCGGGCAGGTTCACGGTACGCGCCCCGGCGGAGATCACCGCCTCCACGATCTGACACAGAAAATCCAATTCGGAGCGCCCGGCATCCTCGGCCGAGAATTCCACGTCATCGGTAAACTCCCGAGCCAACCGCACGGCATTGACGGCATCCTCCAGCACCTGTTCGGGAGTCATGCGCAATTTTTTCTCCATATGCAGCGGAGACGTGGCGATAAAGGTGTGGATTCTTCCGGAGCGAGCCCCCCGAATTGCCGCACCGGCCCTGCGAATATCCGAGTCGCTGGTGCGCGACAGGGCGCATACGGTGGAACCCCTGATGGCTCGGGCAATAGCGGTGACTGCCTCGAAATCCCCGTCGCTGGAGGCGGGAAAGCCCGCCTCGATCACATCCACTCGAAGTTTCTCCAGTTGCCGGGCAATGCGCAGCTTCTCATCCTTGGTCATGGCCGCGCCGGGACTCTGTTCCCCATCTCGCAAGGTAGTATCGAATATGATTAACCGTTCTTTCGTCGTCATGGTGTTCTCCATTTTCGGGGCCGGACACCCCGGAAATCTCGGCTATCCGAGGGCAAAGCCGCCCGACAGCCTTATACACAATCCGCCGGAGCAATTCCGGCAGGCTTCAACAACAAATGGGATCAGTAAGAGTTAGCGCCCGGGGCGCAGCAGCAGGCTTACCAACAGAATGTTGGCAAGGTAGGAAACAAAAGTGGCAAAGGCGGAGTGGCTCATAGGCGGGAAATATAAGCCCATTCTATTCCCCATGCAAGTCTCCCGCCTGCTCATCGGCTTTGCGGCCGGCGGATTTGCGCCGCGCCCAGCCCCACAACGCCATGCAATACCCGGATAGGGCGTAGATTCCGAACAGGGCGAACAGCAATTCCGGCAAATTGCTGGATACCGAAACCAACAGAACCACCACCAGCGCCACCGCGACCACCCCCCAGAAAGGCACGGCTCGCCGCAAATTGATATCCTTGAAGCTGTAATACCGGATATTGCTCACCATGGTAAAACCGGCAAACAAGGTAATACTCCAAGCCAGCCAATCGATGTCCCGCCCATTGACCTGATATTGGTTCATGGCCCACACCAATCCAGCCACCAAGGCCGCTGCCGCGGGACTCGGCAACCCCTGGAAATAGCGTTTGTCCGCATGGTTCAGTTGGGTGTTGAACCGGGCCAGCCGCAAGGCCGCGCCGACGCAGTAAATGAAGGCCGCGATCCAGCCCAGCCGCCCCATGCCCTTGAGGGCCCACACGTACACCACCAGGGCCGGCGCGGCGCCGAAAGCCACCATGTCCGACAAGGAATCATATTCCGCGCCAAAAGCGCTCTCGGTCCGGGTCAATCGCGCCACCCGGCCGTCCAGGCCATCCATCACCAAGGCCACGAATATCGCCAGAGCCGCTTGCTCGAAGCGGCCGTTCATCGCCTGGACGATGGCGTAAAACCCCGCGAACAAAGCAGCGGTCGTGAACAAATTGGGAAGGATATAGATGCCGCTGCGGCGGATGCGTCCGCGCAGGAACTCCTTTTCCCTCTGAGGATTGGGCATCGGCAAATTCATCTGCTCTCCCCGCGACGTAACGATGCCACCAAAACGGCTTTACCTTCAGGCGGGCAATTCGGCCAGCACGGTCTCGCCGGAATAGACCTTGTCGCCCAGCGACACCCGGGGGCGGGCGACGGGCGACAGATAGACATCCACTCTGGAACCGAAGCGAATGAATCCGAACCGTTCGCCCCGTTCCAAGCGATCGCCCTTTTCCGAGTAGCACAATATTCTGCGCGCCACCAACCCGGCCACCTGGACGCAGGTAACGTCCATCCCGGAGGGGGTGCGAAGCCATAACGCGCTCCGCTCGTTTTCCAAGGAGGCCTTGGACAGCGCGGCATTCAGAAAGCGGCCCGGATGATACCACTTGCCGAGCACCTCGCCTTCCACCGGGCTACGGTTGCTGTGGACATTGAAGACGTTCATGAACACGCTCAGCTTCAAAGCATCCCGCTCCAGGTAAGGATCGCGTGCCGTCTCCACGGCCACGATCCGGCCGTCCGCCGGGGCGACCACGACTCCGGGAGCATCCGGAACCACGCGGGGCGGATCCCGGAAAAATTGCAGGATAAAAAGCGCGAGAATCCAGAAAGGGACGGACGCCCACCCCCCAGCCGCGGTGACGGCCAAAGCGACCACCAGGCTGACGCCTAGAAAAAGCCAGCCTTCGCGGGCAATCAGGGGATAGGTGGAGCGGCTCAAGGGCAAAACGGGAACAGGGCTGGGCGGGCAATCAGTTCTTGCTCTGATCCACCAGTTTGTTCTTGCCGATCCACGGCATCATGCCCCTGAGCTTGGACCCGACTTCCTCGATGGCATGACCCTTGGCGATGCGTCGCATGGCGTTGAGTGTCGGCGCACCGGCACGATTCTCCAGGATAAATTCCTTGGCGAATTGACCGGTCTGGATCTCCTTCAAGATCTTGCGCATCTCTTGCTTGGTCTGTTCGGTGACCACCCGGGGACCCCGGGTGAAATCGCCGTACTCCGCCGTGTTGGAAATAGAGTAGCGCATATTGGCGATACCGCCCTCGTACATCAGATCGACAATCAGCTTGAGCTCGTGCAGGCATTCGAAATAAGCCATCTCCGGCGCATATCCGGCCTCCACCAGCACCTCGAATCCGGTCTGCACCAGGGCCGTGGTCCCTCCGCACAGCACGGTCTGTTCGCCGAACAGGTCCGTCTCGGTTTCTTCCCGGAAAGTGGTCTGAATGATCCCGGCCCGCCCCGCGCCAATGGCGGCCGCATAGGAGAGGGCCACGTCCCGGCCCCGGCCGGTTGCATCCTGATGCACGGCGATCAGCGAAGGCACCCCGCCCCCTTGGGTGTAAGTGGATCGCACCAGGTGGCCGGGGCCTTTCGGCGCAATCATGATCACGTCCAGGTCGGCGCGCGGCACGATTTGCCCGAAGTGAATATTGAAACCGTGAGCGAAAGCCAGGGCCGCGCCCTTTTTCAAATTCGGCTCGATCTCCTCGCGGTAGACCGACGCGTGGCTTTCGTCGGGCAGCAGAATCATCACCATGTCGGCATTCTTGACGGCCTCGCCCACTTCCTTGACCGGCAGGCCCGCGGCCTCGGCTTTTTTCCAGGAGGCGCCCTCCTTGCGCAATCCCACTACCACCTTTACCCCGGAATCCTTAAGGTTGTTGGCATGGGCATGGCCCTGGGAGCCGTAGCCGACGATGGTGACTTGCTTGCCTTTGATGAGGGACAAATCGGCGTCTTTTTCGTAAAAAACTTTCATGGGTCTCTGGTCCTATAAGAAGGATATGAATGGATCTTCCGGGAGCGGACGGGCATCCCGTCCCCCGCCGCCACTAAACTTTCAGTATTCGCTCTCCGCGGCCGATGCCGCACGACCCGGTACGAACCGTCTCCAGAATCGCGGCACGGTCGATGGCTTCCAGAAAAGCGTCCAACTTGGATCCGGCGCCGGTCACCTCGATCGTGTAGGATTTTTCAGTCACGTCGATGATGCGGCCACGGAAGATATCCGCCATGCGCTTCATCTCTTCCCGATCCTTCCCCGAGGCGCGCACCTTCACCAACATCAGTTCCCGCTCCAGATGCTCGCCCTCGTTCAGGTCCACCACCTTGACCACTTCCACCAGCTTGTTGAGCTGCTTGGTGATTTGCTCGATGACATCGTCCGAGCCGGCGGTCACGATCGTCATCCGCGACAAGGTCGGATCCTCGGTGGGTGCCACCGTTAGGGATTCGATATTGTAGCCTCGAGCCGAAAACAGCCCGGCGACGCGGGACAAAGCCCCCGCTTCGTTTTCCATGAGGATGGAGATAATGTGTCGCATACGTTAGCCCACTGCCGACGGAAGCCTGCCGGCTCCGTTCACAGATCCTCCGCCAGAATCATTTCCGATAAGCCTTTGCCGCCCTGCACCATCGGGAAAACATTTTCCTTCTGATCGGTTATGAAGTCGAGAAACACCAGTCGATCCTTCAGAGCCAGGGCCTCCCGCAGCGCCGGCTCGATATCTTGGGGTTTCTCGATCTTCATCCCGACATGGCCGTAGCTTTCCGCCAATTTAACGAAATCGGGAAGCGCATCCATGTAGGACTCGGAATACCGATTGCCATGGAAAAATTCCTGCCACTGCCGGACCATGCCCAGGTAACGATTGTTGAGGTTGACGATCTTGATGGGCAAGTGATACTGCTTGCAGGTGGACAACTCCTGAATGCACATCTGAATACTAGCTTCGCCGGTGACGCAAGCCACCGTTGTCCCGGGATTCGCCATCTGCGCCCCCATCGCGGCCGGCAAGCCGAAGCCCATGGTCCCCAAGCCCCCGGAGTTGATCCAACGGCGCGGCTTGTCGAATTTGTAGAATTGCGCGGCCCACATCTGGTGTTGCCCCACATCGGAAGTGACGATCGCCTCCCCCTGAGTGACCTCGTACAATTTCTCCACCACCGACTGAGGCTTGATGATCGGACTGCTCCGATCGAACTTGAGGCAATCTTTGCCCCGCCACAGGTCGATCTGGGCCCACCAAGCCTTGAGGGTGGCAGCATCCGGCCGCTCGGGGGCGGCCTGAATCTGGCGGCTGAACTCCCCCAGGACCTCTCCGACATCCCCCACGATGGGCACATCCACCCGAACCCGCTTGGAAATGGAGGAGGGATCGATATCCACATGAATGATCCGCCGCTGCTCCTGGTAAAAATGGGTGGGATTGCCGATCACCCGGTCGTCGAACCGCGCCCCCACGGCCAACAGCACGTCGCAATGCTGCATCGCCATGTTGGCCTCGTAGGTGCCATGCATCCCCAGCATCCCAACGAACTGGGGATCGGTGGCGGGATACCCCCCCAGGCCCATCAGCGTGTTGGTGCAGGGAAAGCCCAAGGTTTTGACTAATTCAATGAGTTCGGCCGAGGCATTGCTCAGGATCACGCCGCCGCCGGTATAAACCATCGGGCGCTTGGCATCCAGCAGCATCTGCACGGCCTTCTTGATCTGGCCGGGATGACCCTTGGTCACCGGATTGTAGGAGCGCATCGCCACGCTTTCCGGATAATGGAATTCCGCGGTCTGTTGGGATACATCCTTGGGGATATCCACCACCACCGGCCCCGGACGGCCGCTGGCCGCCAGATAAAACGCCTTCTTGATGGTGGCGGCGATTTCACCCGCATCCTTCACCAGGAAATTGTGCTTGACGCAGGGACGGGTAATCCCGACGGTATCCACTTCCTGGAAAGCATCCAGGCCGATGGCATTGGTCGGCACCTGGCCGGTAATCACCACCATGGGAATGGAGTCCATGTAGGCCGTGGCGATGCCGGTGATGGCATTGGTCACGCCCGGACCGGAAGTGACCAGCGCCACTCCTATTTTGTTGCTGGCGCGAGAATAACCGTCAGCGGCATGAACCGCGCCTTGCTCATGGCGGACCAGCACATGCTTGACCTTGTCCTGCTTGAACAA
>JAHFQX010000042.1 GCA_023259135.1 Betaproteobacteria bacterium
AGATGAGTTTGCGCGGGCCGCTCAGGGCAAGGAAAACACGATGGCGCGGATTGTCGAGGCGGTTGAAGCGGGGGCCACCCACGGCGAGGTCTGCGGGAGGTTGCGGCGCGAACTCGGCTTCGGACAACCGTTAACCATTGTTTGAGGAAGGAGTATAGATCCGCCGTTGAATCGTAAAGCATTTCCAGTAATGGTTTATGGCTCCTGAAATAGTCTTGGCCGCCGATTAAATTCGGCGATTTGATTTTTGGGAATTGAACCGTGAGGAGAGAAATGATGAAAGTCAGTAAAGCTGCATTATTTGGCCTGGCGTTGGCTTGGGCGGTCGGAGCAACGTCCGTCTACGCTGCGGAGCAGTTCATTCACATAACCAGCTACAACCTTGGTCCCTACGCCGCTGGCGGCTCCGGGATCGGCGGCGGCTGGACCGACTACTTGCAACTGATCAACGAGCGCGACGGGGGCATTAACGGCGTGAAACTGGTTTGGGAGAGCTGCGAGACCGAGTACAACACCGCGCGCGGCGTGGAGTGCTACGAGCGGCTGAAGAATAAGCACGGTGGCCTCACGCTCTTCAATCCGCTGTCCACCGGTGTTGCCTATGCGGTGATCGACAGGGCTCCCGTCGACAAAATGCCGATCATCATGCCGGGTTACGGCCGCTCCGATGCCTCCGACGGGCGGGTTTTTCCTTGGGTTTTCCCGCTGATCACCAACTTCTGGTCGCAGAGCACGGCTGTGGTCAGGTTCATCGGCATGAAGGAAGGCGGACTGGACAAGCTCAAGGGAAAGAAGTTCGTGAATCTCCATCACGACACGCCCGCCGGCAAGGAAACCATCCCGGCGCTGGAGGCTCAGGCCAAGATGTACGGCTTTCAGGTCACGCACCTCCCGGTGACTCACCCCGGCCTCGATCAGCAGTCGCAATGGTTGCAGGTACGCCAAATTAACCCGGACTGGGTGGTTATGGAAGGTTGGGGGGTGATGAACTCGGTGGCATTGAAGACGGCCGCCAAAGTTGGTTTTCCGCGCGAAAAGATCATCGGCTGGTGGTGGAGCGGCGCCGAGGAGGATGTGGTTCCCGCTGGAGACGCCGCCAGGGGCTACATCACCGCCGGTTTCCACGGGGCCGGCTCCGACTATCCGGTGATCAAGGAGATACAGAAATACGTCGTCGCCAAGGGCAAGAGTGACATGAAAGACAAATCCCGCATTGGCAGCATTTATTATAACCGCGGCGTGGCCATGGCCTTTTTGGCCGTGGAGGCCATTCGCACGGCACAAGAGAAATTCGGCAAGGGCCAGCGAGTCACCGGAGAGCAGATACGCTGGGGTATCGAGCACCTGGAAGTCAACGAAAAGAAACTCAAGGCTCTCGGCGTTACCGGCCTCGTGCCGCCGTTCAAGGTGACCTGCGCCGACCACGAAGGATCCGGTCGCGTGAAGTTCCAGCAGTGGGACGGCAAGCAGTGGAATATTATCAGCGACTGGGTTGAGGCTGATCGGGAACTGGTGCGCCGGATGGTCGAGGAGTCGGCGCAAGTGTACGCCAAGGAAAAAGGCATTACCCTACGGGATTGCTCCAAGGAATCGTAAGCTTTTCCTCATCCTCGGCGAAGCCCTCGCTTTGCCGAGGGACTTCCGGCCTCAGAGGCTGCGCCCCCCTCTTGCGGCCAGCCGTGCGGGGTGGGTGCGAGCGGGGTGGAGGCCTTCGATGCGATAAGCCAGCCTCCGCACTTCCATCAAAAGGCTCTTCATGCGCCCATCATCCCCTACCCGTTGGCCCGACGACTTTGGAAATTCTCATCCTGCCGCCGTCCTGCCCTACCGGATCGTCTGCCTGGTTCCCAGCATCACCGAACTGCTGTTCGATTTGGACCTGGGGGAAGATTTAGTGGGCCGCACCGGCTTTTGCATCCACCCGGCGTCGGGGGTGAAACGGGTTCCCAAAGTGGGAGGAACCAAGGATGTCGATATAGAGAAGATCCGTAAACTCCGGCCCACCCATGCGGTAGTGAACGTGGATGAAAACCCGAGATGGGTGGCAGAGGCCCTGGCGGAATTTGTCCCCCACGTCATCGTTACCCATCCTTTGGACCCTACGGGAAACCTCAAGCTATACCGCCTGTTCGGAGGTATTTTCGGTCGGCAGAAACAGGCCGGCGCGCTGGAAGCGCAGTTTCTCGAAGCCTATCAGGCCGTGGTTCGAGGTGCGGAAACCCTGCCCCGGCAGCGGGTGCTTTATTTGATCTGGCAAAACCCCTGGATGACGATATCCCGGGATACCTATATATCCCGTAACTTGGCGCTGGTCGGTTGGGACACGATGCCGGCGGAGGCCGCGGCCCGCTATCCGGAACTGCCTGAGCTATCCGAATGCCTCGCAGAGGCCGACTGGGTGCTGTTGAGCAGCGAGCCGTACCCTTTCCGGGAAAAACACTTGGCCGAACTTCGCGGTGCCCTGCCCGCGGAATCAAGCTGCCGGATCGCTTTGGTGGATGGAGAAATGGCCTCCTGGTATGGTAGCCGAGCCATCCAGGGCCTGCCTTACCTTTTACGGCTAAGGCGTAGCCTGGAGCAAAGAGAATAGCTCAAGCAGGCTGTTTGCAACAGAAAGTTGCCGTGGGCGGGTCGACATGGCCGCTGTTGGGCCCGCCGCCCCGTTCAACCCAGCTTATTGAGCTGCTCCAGCAAAGTTTCGGCGCTGCTCACCTCGAATTTGCCGCCGGCTTCGACATTCAGCGCGACCACTTTGCCGTCATCGGCCAGCAGGGAGAAACGCTGGGAGCGTAGCCCCATGCCGCGGGGCGTAAGATCCAGTTCCAGTCCCAAGGCCTTGGTGTAAGTGCCGCTGCCGTCGGCCAGCATCCGCACTTTATCGGCAGCGCCTTGATCCTTGCCCCAGGCGCCCATCACGAAAACATCGTTCACCGCGAGGCAGACGATCTCGTCGACCTTCTTGGCTTTGATGGCATCGGCCAAGTTGATGAAGCCGGGCAGATGCTTGGCCGAGCAGGTGGGGGTGAAGGCCCCGGGAACGGCGAAAATCGCCACCCGCTTGCCTTGGGTCAGGGATTCCACCGACACTTCCTTGGGACCGTCCGGCCCCAATTCTTGCAATGTTCCAGCGGGGAGTTTGTCGCCTACTTTGATGGTCATTTCCGTGCTCCTAACAGGGTTAATTCGGGAATTGAGGAACGGTGAAGTGTAGTGGGTTTGGTGGGGACGCGCCAACAGGGAAAATTAAATTATGTTCCGGCAGACGATCCCGGCGCCGGGCTGGGCTGCTTCGATGATTGCGCCGGAGCCGAGGATGATGGCTTCCACATCGGGAGTGTCCGAAATGACGGTGAACACCACCTCCGTATCGCGGGCCGTATCGGGATGAATCCGATGCGGATGGACAGGGTCTTCCCGTGAGTGTGGATGGGGATGGAGAATGCTGCAACCGCAAGGTTAGCATGGCGATAAATCCCGGGGGAAGAGGTTGAACAGCGGCTCCGGCGGCTAGTTCTCCAAGGAATTGCGAAGCATGGGGAAGCCGGCAGGACGCGGTGGACATGCTTGAGCGGTTACCGAAACCATCCCAACACCCGCAATGCTAGAATCCGCCCATTCTTTTTGCCGGAACGGCCATGATGTCATCGACCCGTATCAAGATTCTCAGCATCCTTGCTTTGTCGCTGCTCTCGCTGTCTGCCCTTGGCGCCGACGGGGCCGCGCATTTGCCGAAGGTCGCGGGGATTCCCGTCGACTTCATCTTGTTTGCGGCCACGTTGCTGGGCGTCGCGCTGTTTCACAATTACACGCTCTATGTCGGCCTGACCGGGATGGTCACCATTGCCGTGTATAAGGTCATCTTCAGCGGCTTCAAGACGGGGCCCGGCTTTCCCGGATTGGCCGCGCATCTCGATCACGAGTTGGTCACTCTGGCGAACTTGTTGTGCCTGCTGATGGGCTTTGCACTGCTGTCGCGGCATTTCGAGAAAAGCCGCGTGCCGGTGGCGCTACCCAAGTACCTGCCGGACGACTGGAAGGGCGGTTTTCTCATGCTGGTCATGGTATTCGTGCTCTCCGCCTTCCTCGACAACATCGCTGCGGCGCTGATCGGCGGCGCCATGGCCCACCAGCTTTTCAGGGCCAAGGTGCATATCGGTTACTTGGCGGCCATCGTCGCGGCGTCCAACGCGGGGGGCGCCGGAAGCGTGGTGGGCGATACCACCACGACCATGATGTGGATCGCGGGCGTGTCCCCGCTCCAGGTCTTGGAAGCCTTTGTTGCGTCTGGCGTAGCGTTGTTCATCTTCGGGATTCCCGCCGCGATCAAGCAGCACCGGTATTCCCCCATCATTCGCCATGCCCGCGAGCATATCCACATCGACAAGGGGCGGCTGGGGATTGTCGGCCTGATCCTGATATCCGCCATTGCCACCAATGTCTTTATCAACTTCAACTATCCCCGGGAGGCGGATCACTTTCCCTTCATCGGCACGGCCGTTTGGATTGCGATCCTGGTGAGCGTACCGTGGCGCCGTCCTGATTGGGAAGTCCTGCCGGAGACCTTCAAGGGCTCCGTGTTCCTGCTTTCGCTGGTGACCTCCGCCTCGATGATGCCGGTCGAGCAACTACCAGAGGCTTCGGCAATGACGGCCCTGGGTCTCGGTTTTGTTTCCGCCGTGTTCGATAACATTCCCCTGACCGCGCTGGCCTTGAAGCAGGGCGGCTATGACTGGGGATTTCTGGCCTACGCCGTGGGCTTTGGGGGCTCCATGATCTGGTTCGGCTCATCGGCCGGGGTAGCCCTGTCCAACATGTATCCGGAGGCCAAATCGGTGGGCTTGTGGCTGAAACACGGCTGGTTCGTGGTAGTTGCCTATATCGCGGGGTTCTTCGTATTACTGACCGTCCTGGGCTGGCATCCGTAGGAACCGCACCGGGTACGCTCCCAAGCGCTCGATGGAGTGGCCTGTCCACCGAATAGCCGGCTGCCGGATATCGGAACCTCCCCATTGGGAGGGGGCGGGGATGAGTGTATGATTTTGCCCGTTAGTTTCCGGATTCCAAGGGCCTGCTGCGAGCGGCCCAATCTTAAATACGCCTTTAGTTAGAGGAGACGCTATGAGCGACACCGTACTGCTTGCCGTTCAAGACCAGATCGCCACCATTACCCTGAACCGCCCCAAGGTGTTCAATGCCATGAACGAGGAAATGGGCGCGGCTTTGCGGGATGTCACCCAACGGGTGCTGGAAGACGACGGGGTGCGGGCGGTGTTGTTGCAAGGAGCCGGCGCGGCGTTCATGGCGGGGGGCGACGTGGCGATGTTTCATGCCCACAAGGGCAGGTTGCCGCCCCTGATTCTGAAGATGGTGCGAGAGTTCAACCATGCCATCGTCGCTTTCCGGCGCATGCGCAAACCGCTGGTCACCAGTGTACAAGGGGCGGTGGCGGGAGCCGGAATGAGCTTGATAGCCCTGTCGGATCTAACCATCGCGGCCGACAATACCCAATTCACCATGGCCTACAGCCGCATCGCCACCACGCCGGACGGCGGCGGGTCGCTGTTTCTGCCGGAGATTCTGGGGTACAAGAAAGCCATGGAGATCATGCTGCTTTCGGACGCTTTCGATGCCCAGACCGCGCAACAACTGGGACTGGTGAACTGGGTGGTGCCTTTGGCCGAGTTGGAGCAGCGTACCGCGGCGCTGATGCGGCGCCTGGCGAGCGGGCCGACTTTTGCCTACGCGCAGACCAAGGCCCTGGTGAACCGCGCCTTCGACCCCCAGTTCGAAGCGCACCTGGAGGCCGAAGCGCAATCCTTTGCCAATTGCGCCGCCACCGGCGATTTGGCGGAAGGGGTGGCCGCCTTCGTGGAAAAAAGGAAAGCCGTTTTTACCGGGAAGTAAACCCACACCCCTTATCAAGGCGGACTGAGGCGCCGATGCTCGACGCGGCCCTGTCAGGGTTCACGGTTCTGGATTGCAGCCAGGGCATTGCCGGCCCTTACTGTGCTTGCCTCCTCGAGTGCGATGCGGGATAAGCACGTGACGGGGCTGCTCGAATTGATCGGCTGCGCGGAGCTTCTCAAGGAGCCGCGCTTCACGACGCCAGAGCTGCGTCACGAGAATCAAGATGCGCTGCGTGAAATAATCTCCGGGAAGATCCGCGCCATGCCTACGCGCTATTGGGTGGAGGCGATGAACAAGGCCAATCTCCTCTGCCAAGAGGTGCTCACCTACGGCCGCTTTCTGACGGATGCCCAAGTACAGTCGGAAGAGATATTCCATTTCATCGAGGAAAAGGATGCTGGGCCGATGCCGATCGCCCGGCTGCCCGGCGGCGCGCGGGATGGACGGCGGCTCGGCGCATCCCCCGGCCTTGGACAGCACACGCGGGAAGTGCTGCGCGGCGCGGGATTTTCCGAGCGCGAAGTAGCCGATCTGTTACATGCCGGCCGCAACTAAATTCAGAGGAGAGGCGCTTCGAGTGGTCTACGAAACCCTTACCTCCTGTACGTCAGGTCGACGTAGCGTCGTACCATGGAGCGGTTGCGACGCTGCGTGTGTTTAGCAATCGGAAAAGAGATAAAGAGGGAAAATTGAGCCATGAACAGCGCCATCGGAATTAAATTGCCGGAAGAAATCCTCGCAATCCAGGCGGGAATCGAAGCTTTTGTTCGCAAGGAGGTTCTCCCGCGCCACGAAAGGCACGGAGATATCCTCTCCGACCCCAGGAAGAAATATACCGACGAAGGGCGATACGTTCCGCCGGTGGTCGAGTTGATTCGCGAAGTGCGCATGGCCTCCGCGGCGGCGGGTTACTTCAACATGAGCGCCCCCGAATCCATCGGCGGCGGCGGCATGGGCCTGCTGGCCTACTATGCGGCCTGGGAGCGAATTTTTCATATTTGCGGCGGCCATCACTGGCTGGCCACCTACGCGCTGAGCCACTGGGCCTTCGGACCCAGCCCGGTGTTGACCCAGGTTACTCCCAGGGCCCGGGAAGAAATTCTCGCCGACATGCTGGCGGGCAGAAAATCCATGTGTTTTGGGCTTTCCGAGCCCGGGGCCGGATCCGATGCGGCGATGCTGAAAACCCGGGCCGAGCCGGACGGCGACGGCTGGCGAATCACCGGCCGCAAGCTCTGGACCTCCAACTCGCCCCAGGCCGACTACTGCATTGTTTTCGCGATCACTAATCCAGAAAAAGCCGCCAAGAAACAAGGGGGAATCAGCGCTTTTCTGGTGCCCATGAATGCTCCGGGGTTCGAGATTGAAAGCATCGTGAAGGTATTCGGACATGTCGGCGGCGACGAGGGCGCGCTCCGTTTTGAGCGTGTGCGTGTAGAACCGTGGCAGTTAGTGGGAGAAATGGACAAGGGGTTTGCCATTGCCCTGTTGGGAGTTTCCCTGGGTCGGGTATACAACTCGGCCCGTTCCGTGGGACTCAGCCGTTGGGGTTTGGAGAAGGCCGTTTCCTACGTCCAGCAGAGGGAAGCTTTCGGCAAGCCCATTTCGGAATACCAGGGAGTCACTTTTCCTCTGGCCGAATCCGCCACCGAGGTGCATGCCGCTCACCTGATGGCCATCAATGCCTGCATGCTTCTGGATAGCGGCCAGCCGGCGATCAAGGAACTCTCGATGACCAAGGCGTATTCGGTGCAGGTTGCGGCAAGAGCCCTGGATCGGGTCATGCAGGCTCACGGGGCCATGGGACTGACCAACGAGATGGGCTTGACCGATGCTTGGGAGGTCGTGCGCACCATCAACATTGGCGACGGGACCAACGAGATATTGTACAAAACCATCGTTCAGCGGCTGCTGAAAGGGGATACGGATCTTTGATCCGATCCGAACCGCACCGGCCGCCTGATCGTCGAAAATTCTACGGAGGAGCATCATGCCCAATCTCAAAGGCAAGACCATTTTCATCACCGGGGCCTCGCGGGGCATCGGCCGGGCGATTGCCCTGCGCTGTGCCCGCGATGGGGCCAACATCGTGCTGGCGGCGAAAACCGTCGAGCCTCACCCGAAGCTCTCGGGCACCATCCTGAGCGTCGCCGGGGAAGTGGAAGCCGCCGGCGGGCGGGGGCTGCCAATCCGCATGGACGTGCGCCACGAGGAAGAAGTCCAGGCCGCGGTCGAGCAGGCGGTCAAGACCTTCGGCGGACTGGATGTGCTGGTGAACAACGCCAGCGCCATCAGCCTGACCGGCACTTTGGCCACGCCGGTGAAGAAATTCGATCTGATGGTCGGGGTCAACGCCCGGGGCACCTATTTATGCTCCCAGGTTTGCATTCCCCATCTCAAACGCAGCGCCAACCCGCATATCCTCAATCTCGCGCCGCCCCTCAACCTGCATCCCAAATGGCTGAAGGACCACGTGGCCTATACCTTTGCCAAGTACGGGATGAGCATGTGCACCGTGGGAATGGCCGCCGAGTTCGCCGCCGACGGCATCGCGGTGAACGCACTGTGGCCCAAAACCACCATTGCTACGGCGGCGGTGGAAGTGCACTTTCCCGAGGCCATGTACAAAGCCAGCCGCAAGCCGGAGATCATGGCCGATGCGGCTTATGCCATCCTCACCCAGGACAGCCGCTCGGTGACGGGGAATTTTTTCATCGACGAGGATCTGCTGCGGAAGCGCGGGGTAACGGATTTCGAGTCTTACGCCATGACCCCGGGCGTTCCGCTCACTCCGGATTTGTATCTGGATTAGAGCGGCCGTAGTGGAATACTCCGGCCCGATTACGGCCGAGGAGGCCGTGACCCTTGACGGCCTTTTCCGGCAACGGGTCCACCGCACTCCCGACGGATTGGCCTATCGTGCTTTCGATGCGCGTCATCGAGTCTGGCGGGATTACACCTGGGGCCACATGGCCCATCAAGTGGCCCGCTGGCAGGCGGCCCTGGAAGGAGAGGGGTTGCGCCCCGGAGACCGGGTGGCGGTCATGGTTCGCAACTCGCCGGAATGGGTGGTTTTCGACCAGGCGGCCCTGGGCCTGGGCCTGGTGACGGTGCCCCTCTACAGCGCCGATCGCCCCGAAAACGCCGCCTACGTTCTGCAAGATGCCGGAGCCAAATTGCTGTTGGTGGAAACCGCCGAGCAGTGGCAGGCATTGGTCGGCGCGGGAGAGACTCTGGACGGATTGTGCAAGGTGGTCAGCCTCGAAGCTGCACCATCCGGCGATACCCTGCTGCGCCGGGTGGAGGAGTGGCTGCCGGATCAAGGCGGCGAACTTCGTGCCGGGCCCGGGGACGACGGCCGGCTGGCCACCATCATCTATACCTCCGGCACCACCGGCCGCCCCAAGGGCGTCATGCTGAGCCATGGCAATATCCTCAGCAACGCGGCGGCGGCGCTGAAAACCCTGGACGTTTTTCCGGAGGACGTGTTTCTTTCCTTCTTGCCCCTGTCCCACGCCTTCGAGCGCACCGCCGGCTATTATCTGCCCATCCTGTCGGGCTCCACCGTGGCCTATGCCCGCTCCATCCCCGAACTGGGGGAAGATTTGCTCACTATCCGCCCCACCATTCTGATCTCGGTTCCCCGGATCTACGAAAGAGTCCACGGCGCCATTCGCGAATCCCTGGCCCAAGGACCGGCGTTGCGGCGGGCATTGTTTGAGTTCACCGTGGCGGTGGGCTGGGACCGGTTTTTGCATGCCCAGGGCCGGGGGCCGTGGCGTTTGTCCCATGGGTTTTGGCCGTTGCTGCAAGCCTGGGTGGCGGGCAAAGTGCTGGCTCGGCTAGGGGGGCGGCTACGGGTGGCTTTATCGGGGGGCGCGGCGTTGCCGGTCGAGGTGTCGCGCCTCTTCATTGCCTTGGGCTTGCCCCTATTGCAAGGCTACGGCCTGAGCGAAGCGGGGCCGGTGGTCAGCGCCAATCGCCTGGAAGACAACGTTCCGGAAAGCGTGGGCAGGCCCTTGGAGGGCGTCGAGGTCCGCATCGGCGAAGGCGGAGCCTTGCTGGTCCGAGGCCCCAACGTGATGCAAGGTTACTGGAACAATCCCCAGGCCACCGCCGCCATGTTCACCGCCGACGGCTGGCTCAATACCGGGGATACGGCCCGCCTGGACGAAGTCGGCCGCATCACCATCACCGGCCGCATCAAGGACATTTTGGTGCTGTCCAACGGCGAGAAGGTTCCTCCCGCCGACATGGAAGCCGCCATCGTCCGCGACCCCTTGTTCCAGCAGGTCATGGTGATCGGCGACGGACGCCCCTACCTGACGGTGTTGGCGGTGCTGGATCCCGTCCGCTGGCGGGCGCTGGCCTCCGCGGCGGGATTGGATCCGGATGCCCCCGCGGCGCTGACCTCCAAGGCCGCGGAAAAGCTGGCGCTAGAGCGCATCGCCGAACAGATTCGGGAGTTCCCCGGCTATGCCCAGGTGCGCAGGGCAGGATTGCTGCTGGAGCCTTGGAGCATCGAGAACGGCTTGCTGACCCCTACCCTGAAAATGCGTCGCGCCCCGGTGCTGGAGCGCCATCGTGAAATCGTGGCCGCGCTTTACCGAGGGCATTGAAGGAAATCACGGCACGTCGTTGACATCCCCGGCCGGCCCTTCATGGTGCGGATGGAGCTCGTGAGCCGGCTGTAGCGGCTCACCGCCGACGGGGACCGTGCGGTACAGGAATTCGATCACCGCGGTGCCGAAAACATCGTTGCGGTCCCCCGCCACCATGTGGCCGGCCTCGGTGACATTGACGTACTCGCTGTGGGGGCACATTTGTAGAAAACTTTGGGCGCCCTCTTCGCTGAGCACATCCGACAGGCCGCCCCGCACCAGCAGAGTGGGCAGCGTCAGATTGCGGGCGCAGGCTTCGAGGCGCTCTCGGCGCTTGTGCAGATCCCGGCTCGGGACGCGGAACCGCGGATCCCAGTGCCAGTGATATTTTCCGTCCTTGCCGAGGCGAACGTTCTTGGCCAGGCCGTCGAGGTTTTTCGGGCGCTTGCGGTGGGGCTGGTAATTGCCGATGGCCTCCGCCACTTCTTCCAGAGAACTGAAGCCCTCGGGCTTCTGGCTCATGAAGGCCTCGATTTTATTGGCGCCTTCGATCTCGATGCGGGGGGCGATATCGACCAAAACCAAGGCAGTGGCGTCCACGTGATCCTCGCCGATGGCCACCAGGCTGGTGCCGCCCCCCATGGAAGCGCCCACCAGCACCGGGCGCCGGTTGCCGAGGGCGGCGACGACGCATTTCAGATCCTGCACCATCACATCCTGCCCGTAGAGCCCGTCGGGGGCCCAATCCGAATCTCCGTGGCCTCGCGCATCGAAGGCGACGGCGTGGTAGCCCGCCGCCCCCAGCGTTTCCCCGGCTCCCTTCCAGGCATGGCGGGTCTGGCCGCCCCCATGTTGCAGGATCACCAGGGGTCCGTTGGGATCGCCCCAGGAATCCCCGACTATTTTGACCCCGCCGACGCCTTGCCAAGCATGCATCGGTTCGGGGGTTCCCGGAAGTCTTGCGCCTGCGCTCATGGTGATGCTCCTTAATGTTGATTGACGTCGATGGGTTCCTTGTTAACACGGCACGGCCGGACCGGTCAACAAACCGGCGAGCTCATCCTCGGTACGAGGGGGCGGATTTTCATGAGCCGCGGGCCATGCTCAGGGCCACGGCTTCGGCGACTTCGATGCCGTCCACGGCGGCGGACAGGATTCCCCCGGCATAGCCCGCGCCTTCGCCGGCCGGGTAGAGGCCGGCGACATTCCGGCTTTGGTAATCGTCCCCCCGCTTGATCCGAATCGGAGAGGAAGTGCGGGTCTCCACGCCGGTGAGCACCGCGTCGGGCATGGCGAAACCCTTGATTTGCTTGTCGAACGCGGGGAGGGCTGCGCGTATCGCCTCGACGGCGTATTCCGGCAGGGACTCGCTCAGATCGCCCGGCTTCACGCCGGGGGCATAGGAAGGCGGCACCGATCCTAGCGAGGTCGAGGGCCGGCCGGCAAGAAAATCACCGACCAATTGGGCCGGCGCGCGATAATCCCCGCCGCCCAGCTCGAAGGCCCGGGCTTCCCAGCGGCGTTGCAAGGCGACGCCCGCCAGCGGACCCTCCGGATAATCGGCGGGGGTGATGCCGACCACGATCCCCGCATTGGCGTTGCGTTCCTTGCGCGAGTATTGGCTCATGCCGTTGGTCACGACCCCGCCGGGTTCCGAAGCGGCCGCCACCACGGTCCCGCCCGGACACATGCAGAAACTGTAGACCGAGCGGCCGTTGCGGCCATGGTGGACCAGCTTGTAATCGGCGGCGCCCAGCAGCGGGTGGCCGGCATGCCGGCCGAAGCGGCAGCGGTCGATAAGGTGCTGGGGGTGCTCGATGCGAAAGCCCAGGGAAAACGGCTTGGCCTCGATGTACACGCCGCGCTCATGCAGCATCCGGAAGGTGTCGCGGGCGCTGTGGCCGATGGCGAGGATCACGTGATCCGCAGCCAGATGTTCTCCGCCTTGGAGGACGACGCCGCGTATCCGGCCTTGATCGATATCCAGGTCCGCGACTTTGCTGCGGAAGCGGATCTCCCCGCCGAGGGCGGTTATCGCGGCCCGCATTTTTTCCAGCACGCCCACCAGCCGGAACGTGCCGATATGGGGTTTGCTGACGTAGAGGATCTCGGCCGGAGCGCCGGCCTTCACGAATTCGGTGAGCACCTTGCGCCCGTGGTGCTTGCGGTCCTTGATTTGGCTATACAGCTTGCCGTCGGAAAAGGTGCCGGCGCCGCCTTCGCCGAACTGCACGTTGGATTCGGGATCGAGCCGCCCTTGCCGCCAGAGGGCGAAGGTATCCTGGGTGCGCTCCCGCACCGCCTTGCCGCGTTCCAGGAGGAGGGGACGGAAGCCCATCTGCGCCAGAATCAAACCGGCGAACAGGCCGCAGGGCCCCATGCCGATGACGATGGGCCGGGCCGCCGGCCCCGCCGGAGCGTGGGCCACGAAACGATATTCCATGTCCGGCGTCGGCGCCACCTGGGCCATGCCCTGGAGCCGCGGCAGGTGGGCGGCCTCGTTGTTGAGCTGGACGTCCAGGGAATAGATGACGGCGATGGCCGTCTTGTTGCGAGCGTCATGGCTGCGGCGGAAGATCGAGTAGCCGGCCAGGTCGTCCGCCGTGATGCCCAGCCGTCGGAGAATCGCGGCTTGGATATCGGCTTCGGAATGGTCGAGGGGCAGCTTGACTTCGGTTAATCGCAGCATGGGGCACGAAGGGACCTTATGGCGTGTCCCGGACGGCAGCGGATGGAACGCGCAGCGCCTGGGCGGCTTCCCGGATCAAATCCGGTCCGCGATACACGAAGCCGGTGTAGATCTGCACCAGGCTGGCGCCGGCTTGAATTTTTTCTTGGGCATCGGCCCCGCTCAGGATGCCGCCCGCCCCGATGATGGGAATGGCGCCTCCCAGAACGCGATGCAGTTGGCGAATGGTTTCGGTGGCGCGTCGCCGCAAGGGCGCGCCGCTCAAGCCGCCGGTTTCCGCGCCGTGGGCCAGGTGGCCGACGCCTTCCCGGGATACGGTGGTGTTGGTGGCGATGATCCCGTCCATTTGGTGGGCCAGCAGCCCGTCGGCAATCCGCCGGATATCTTCGGGCGGCAAATCCGGAGCGATTTTGAGGAGCAGGGGCACCTTGCGGCCATGCAGCTCGGCCAGGGCTTGGCGGGCCGCTTGCAAGGCCGCCAGCAGCTTCTCCAGGGGTTCGGCCTGCTGCAAATCCCGCAAGTTTTGGGTATTGGGAGAGGAGATGTTGACGGTGACGTAGCTGGCCAAGGGATAGACCTTGGCGAGGCAGGCGAGATAGTCGTCGGCGGCTTTTTCCAGGGGGGTGTCGAAATTCTTGCCGATGTTGATGCCCAGGACGCCCCGGTACGCGGCGGCCTTGACGTTGGCCACCAAGGCATCCACGCCGTGGTTGTTGAACCCCAGCCGGTTGATGATGGCCTGCGCCTCGGGAATGCGGAACATGCGGGGACGCGGATTGCCGGGCTGGGGACGGGGAGTGACGGTGCCGATTTCCAGGAAGCCGAAGCCCAGCGCCGCCAGGCCGTCGATGCATGCGCCATCCTTGTCGAAACCGGCGGCCAGCCCCACCGGGTTGGGGAAGGACAAGCCCATGATCGTGCGGGGCGCGGCGGGAACCGCCCCGGGGGCGAAGGCGCAGGACAATCCCAGCCGATGGGCATTTTTCAAGCCCTGTAGCGCCAGCTGATGGCTGGTTTCGGCATCGAGGCCGAAGAGCAGGGGACGCAGCAAGGGATAAAGCATTGTGAGGTCGCCGCCTCGAAAAGCGAGGGAGGATGGGGGATAATCGCGGCTCTCGATTTTATCCTCGAACGCTTTCGATTGCACGGTCCGTGGAATGTCTGTCCGACTCCGCTGGCGGGAGCCCCCCGTTTCCAGCCCCGCGCCGAGCGCTGGTGGTGATGACCCGCCGCATCGGCGACGTGCTGCTGGCCACCCCGCTGCTCCGCTCCTTGAGACGCGCCTGGCCTGCAGCCCAGATCGACGTGCTGCTGTTCGCCGGCTGCGAAGGGATGCTGGCCCACAACCCGGATGTGGATCAAGTGCTGGCGGTGGCGGAGCGTCCGTCCTGGGGCGAGCAGGGGGCGTTGCTGGGCCGCTTGTGGCGGCGCTATGACATCGCGCTTTCCCTGCTGCCCGGGGATCGCCCCACCTTGTACGCCTGGGTTGCCGGCCGGCGGCGAGCGGGGATGGTGGAAACCGCTCCGGGGCGAAGCTGGAAACGCCGCTTGCTGCACAGGGAAGTGGTTTTCGATGATCGCAATACCCATACCGTGCTGATGAATCTGCAATTGGCCGATGCCGTGGGGGCGCCGCGTTGCCCCGAGTTGGTGGCAGCTTGGGGCGACGGGGACCGGCTGCGGGTGGCCGAACTGCTGGGAGCGGCGGCCCCTCCCTATGCCGTGCTCCACGTCTACCCCAAGTTCCGCTACAAGATGTGGCGCGAGGATCGATGGATCGCCCTGGGCCGATGGCTCATGGAGCAGGGGCTCCGCTTGTGCCTGAGCGGCGGCGGCGACGCCGACGAACGGGTTTACGTGGCGTCGGTGGCCCGTGGCTTGGGGGGCGCGGCGCTCAATGCCGCCGGGCGGTTGTCCCTGTCTCAAACCGCTTGCCTCATCGCCGGAGCCCGGCTGTACGCCGGCTGCGATACCGCCGCCACCCACATCGCGGCGGCGGTGGGAACCCCCACCGTGGCGCTCTACGGCCCTTCCAATCCCGTCAAATGGGCGCCCTGGCCCCAGGGCCATGAGGGTTCTGGCAATCCCTTCGGGCGCTTCGGCAGCCAGCGGAGCGGCAACGTATGGCTGGTGCAAGGAGTGGGCGCCTGCGTGCCCTGCCATCTGGAGGGTTGCGAGCGGCGCCTCGCCAGCGATAGCGATTGCCTGACCGGCCTGCCGGTGGAAAAAGTGCTGGCCGCCTGCCGCGCAGCCTTGGCCTGGGGTGGGGCCCGTTCCCCTACGCTGCCCGCGGCAGCCGGCTCCTCATGACTCCCGGCCAGCAGGGGGAACCCTATATCGCCGTCTGCCCGGTGGGGTGCTCCGGGCCCTTGATCGCCACCGCCACGGTTTTGCCCGAAGGCGCCTTGCGGCGCTGTCTCGCCTGCGGCCAGTTGCTGAGCCGATGCAGCGAATCCCGCTATCGGGAATCCATGCGCGAGTTCGACGATCCCCTGGGCACCTTGCCCGACGATCGCTCCGCGTCCCGCCGGAACCGCCGGGAAGAGCGCCGTTTGCGGACGCTCTGTCGCTTGCTGCGACAGCCGCCCGCGGCGATCCGGTTGCTGGACGTGGGCTGTTCCAGCGGCGCCTTGCTGCGGGTCGCCCAGGCCATGGGGTTTGCCGGCCGGGGCGTGGAACCGGCGCCGCGAGCCGCCCGGGCGGCTCGGGCGGCGGGTCTCGAAGTGCATTGCGGACTGTTGGAAGAAGCCGGGTTCGCCGCCGGCAGCTTCGACGCCATCACCTTGCTGGAAGTCATCGAGCATTTGCGGGAACCGGCGGTTTTGCTGCGCGAATGCCACCGGCTGCTGCGCCCCGGCGGAGCGATGCTGGTGGGCACCGGCAACGCCGCCAGTTGGACCGCGACGGCGATGGGCGCCCGTTGGGAATATTTTCACATCGACCGGCACGGCGGCCATGTCAGCTTCTTCAATCCGGATTCCCTGGAGCGGCTGGCCCGGCGCTGCGGCTTCCGGGTGGCGCGGAGGACGGCCCGTAATCTGCGGTTTTTCGAAAAGGGACAAGCCTCCCCTCTCGTTTACCACTGCGCCAAGATCATGGCGGAGATGCTCGCCCCCCTGGCAAGAGGGACGGGCCGGGGCCATGACTTGGAACTCTATTTGCTCAAGCCCGGATAAATACCCGATCAGAGAACTGTCCGCCCTTCGATACGCCTGTCCTGAGTGGAATCGAAGGGAGCCTGTCGAAATTCTTGTCTCGCTCGCGCTTCGATGGGCTCAACGCGAACGGTCGAGACGCGTCACGCCTGCAGTAATTCTCAATCGCCGGCTTGATCGGGGTTCCCCGGCGCCGCCGGCGCCGTCGGGCGGCAGGCCGCGCCGCGGCACAATAAATATAAGTCGTTGGCGCCCAGGGCGTAACGGTGGGCGACTTGCCCCAGGGCCGGATTCTCGGCGTAGGCCAGGACGAACCCGCTTTCCCATCGCTCCGGCGGGAAACGCAGGGGCGGGGCCGGACGGCGCAGGGTGTTGACGTGGGCGGCGACGCTCAAGCCGGAGGCGGAAACGTCGGTGGCATACAGCGGAAACCCGGCGGTGCGGCCGACGATGTCCCGGGCGGTCGCCGCGTAGTCTCCCCGGAAACGCTCCTGGTAGGCGGGGAAGGCCCACAGCCCCAGGGCGAATTTCAAGGCGACCGTCGCCGCCATCCAGTAGGTCGCCGCCCGCAGGGCCGGCTTGCCGGCTTGCCACAGCAGATGGGCGATGAGCAAGGCAAACAACGGATACAGCGGCATGACATAACGAATGTGGCTCTGGGGAGCCAGCCAATACGGCAGATAGTTGATGAGCAGCATCGCTCTCAGGGGGGCCGCGGGAAAAGCGGCGGTGTCAGGCCGGCAGCGGCGCCGCAACAGGAAATAGAGGGCCACGGCGCTGGCCGGCAGGAAGCGGGCGAGGGTTTCCAGGGGGAAAGTGCCCAGTTGAGCCAGATAAGCGGCCCCATCGGCGGTGCGGAATTTGTAGCCGATATCGAACAGCGTGGTGGCGGCCTGGGTGCCGTGGGAAAGCGCCCCGTGCCAAGTCAGAAAACCGGCCACAGCGGCCCCGTGGAGGGCGAGGGAGGACCGGCCCAGCAAAAAGCGCCGCTGTTCCCTGTCGGCCAGCAGCGCCAGCAAGGCCACGCCATAAAACAGGTAAGCGGTCTGCACCTTGGCCAGGGCCCCGGCGCTCACCGCCAGCACCGCCAGGGCCAGGAGGCCGGGGCGCCGTTCCCGGACGCCGATCCAGGCCGAGGCGATGGCGCCGAACACCAGGCAGGAGAACAAGGGATCGGAATAGGCCAGCCAACCCCGGTAAAGCAGCGCGTCGCTGGTGAGGTAGACCAGGGCGGCCAGCATTGCGAAGTTCCGGTTCCGGGTGAGCCGCCGGGCCAGCCAGGCCAGGATCAGGGCGCTGGCCAAGGTGGAGGCAGCGGCCAGCAGCCGGGAAGCCAGCAACACCCGCTCCCAGCCCAGCAGTTCCGCCAGGGGAATCATCAGCCAGTTGAGCAGGGGCGGGCGGCCGTAGATGCCGCCGTACAGGGTGGTGACGAAATAATCCCGGCTGGCGGCCATCTCCTGGGAAGTGAGAGTATAGACCGCTTCCTCGCCCACGTAAGGCAGGAATAAGGTGGTGGCGAAGCTCAGCGCCGCCAGGAGCGACAGCCAGCGGACCCAGTTCTCGGAGGGGGGTAAAAAATCTCTCATGAAGCCTCTGGAAGGGATGGCGTCGCTTCCGCGGCAGCTCCGGAAACTCCGGGGCGACCCAGGGTTTGTGCAGGACGTGGGTGGCGTAGAACTTGAGGCCGTACAGATCGAGCTTGACCGCGCTCCATGAGCGCGATTCAATGAGGTCGCTGAAGTAGTCGGTCAGTTGTGACTCGGTCAAGGCGTCGATCCGATGCCCGAAGTAGCCGCCAATGCGACGTATCGCGCGGGCGTACGCTTCGATGGTCTTGGGCCGCAGGCTTGAGATGCGTTTGGTATTGCCGGGCAAAGCGTGCCGATGATGCGGCGTTCATGCTGGTTTATCCTCGCAAAGTTGTGTAAATTCACCCCTCATGCGCGAGGGCGTGAAAGTGAAGGATAAATCGTGCGGCGGGTGGGGGCGAATTCTCCGCGTAGCGGCTTCATCCAACAAACTGTCTAACCGCAATTCACCACGCCATTTTGTTAGGTGCTGCAGGTCGGGCCAAGGAGTCTCACCCTGACGCCTTCGTGTTATGAGCACGACGTCTTTGCAGACCACCGGCCCGCAGCAGTTGGAATCCTACACGAATCTCAGGAACGAGCCCGCACAAATCTGCTCTTGCCTGATATGAACCCATTCCGCCGGATACGGGGCAAAACGGCAAAGGGGCCAGGGGAAAAGACTGTGTATCAGAAAGAATTAAAATAGCTTTACCGGCACTCCCAAGGCCAACAAGGAATTCGGAGAACGGGATGATACGAGGTCAACGGGTAGAAACGAAAAACCCCTCATAGCTTGGCGCTAAGCGGGGTCTTACGTCCGGTCAGAGATCAGTATTCTGGCGGAGAAGGCGGGATTCGAACCCGCGGTACGGTTGTGCCGTACACACGCTTTCCAGGCGTGCACCTTAAGCCACTCGGTCACCTCTCCGTTTGGGAGGGCCGTAGGGTAGCGAAGAACCCTTGAGGTGTCAAAAATAGGATGGCCGAGGGAGCCCAGGGGGACCGGAAATTTCAGCATGGCCGGGCTGTGGAGCAATTCTTATGCGGTTCAGGGACTTCCGGGAGCGCCTTGACACTTCAAGGGTTTAATGTAAAAGTTTGTCAGGACAAACGCCTTCCGCCGATTGGATGGGGGCAGAGATAACCACGCGCAAGGAGCGAGCTATGACCATGTTTCAACTGGATCCCGAATTGGAGGCTTTTCGCCAGGAAGTGCGGAAATTCGCCGAAAAGGCTTTTAAGGAGAAAGCAGCTTATTGGGACGAGAAAGAGGAGTTCCCGGCGGAAAACCGGAATCTGCTCGCCAAGCTGGGCTACCTGGGGCTGGTGATTCCGGAGCAGTATGGTGGTTCCGGGGCTCCGATCATTCAGGGAACGGTGTTCCTGGAGGAAATCGCCCGGGTTTGCTTCAACACCGGCCTGGTTTGCCAGTTGGCCTTGAATGGCCCGTCCCGCGCCATTGCCATTCTCGGAAACGAAGAGCAAAAGAAACGCTGGTTGCCGAAGACGGTCACCGGGGAATACATGTTCGGCATCGGCATCAGCGAGCCCCATGCCGGATCGGGCATGACCGACATGACCACCACCGCGCTGCCCGACGGCGATCACTACGTGCTGAAAGGCGAGAAGGCCTACTGTACGGGGGGGCATCTGGCTACCCATATTTTGGTGTTCGCCCGCTTCGCCAAGGATAGCGTCGGACCCCGCGGTATCGGCGCCCTGATCATCGAGAAAGGCACTCCGGGTTTCACCGTCAGCCAGCCGGCCCGCAAGATGGGGGGGCGGGGGATGCCGGAGGTTGAGGTGTTCTTCGACAATTGTCGGGTGCCCAAGGAGAACGTGCTGGTGGCCGGCGATCCCAATAGCACCAAGAGCTTCAAGATTCTCATGGGCTCCTTCGGCCCGGAACGAGTAGGCAATGCCGCGATGTGTCTGGGGGTGGCCCAGGGCGCCTACGAAACCGCCAAGGCTTACTCCGAGCAGCGGCATCAATTCGGCCGGCCCATCTGCGAGTTCCAGGGCATCCAGTGGAAAATCGCCGACATGGCGGTGCAGATCCATGCCGCCCGGATGATGATTTACCGTGCCGCCACGAACCTGAAGAACGGTTTTCCCGACCCCCTGGATGCCGCCCTAGCCAAGCTGTACGCTAACGAGATGGTGCAACGGGTGGCCAACGAGGGTTTGCAGATTCATGGCCACCTGGGTTTCACCCGGGATTGCCCCATGGAACGCATGGTGCGGGATTCCCGGGGTTTCGCGCTGGGTGGCGGGACCACGGAGATTCTCCGCAACACCATCGCCTCGATGGTCTACGGCAGGACCTTCGACCAGCGGCGGGGTTGACTCGGAACTCGCCCGGCCTGGATCCCGGCTGTCCCCCGGGGCGCGGGTCGTAGCGAGTGCCTGCAATCATCGAAATAGAGTTCGGTCATCCATAGCGGGTCTTTAAGAGAATCCGCATGGGGCATCGGTTCCCGGCCGGTCCCGGTTGTTGTTCCAGGTCATGATCGTTTTGTGCGGCCCATTCCAGGGCTGTAGTTTGTCTCCAACAGGAGGAGTATCCATGGATTTCGAATTCACCGAGGAGCAACGCCTGCTCCGGGAAAGCGTGCGCGACATGATGGACCGCATCGCCACTCCGGAATACATCCGCAAATGCGACGTGGAAGGGTGCTATCCCTTCGAGCTTTACGACGCCTTTCTCGAAATGGGCCTGCTGCAGATGCCGTTTCCCCAGGAATACGGAGGATTGGGGGGCAGCGTCATCGACTTCGTGATCATCGCCGAGGAGCTGGGCCGCAAGAGCTATGATTTTCTGGGGGCCTATGGAACTTGCGTGTTCAACGGTCTGAACATCCTGCACAACGGCACCGAAGCCCAGAAGAAATACTGGGTGCCCAAGCTCATCAACGGCGAAATCCGCATGTCGATTTCCATGACCGAGCCCAACGCCGGCTCCGACGCGGGCGCCATGCGCACCGCCGCCAAGCGGGAAGGGGATTTCTGGGTGATCAACGGCCAGAAGGTGTTTTCCACCGGCGCCGGAGTCAAGAACAACGTGATCAATCTCTACGCCCGGACCGATCTCGCGGCGCCTTATCAAAAGGGGATTTCCCTGTTCCTGGTGGACAACACCACTCCCGGTATCAAGATGCGCAAGCTGGATACCCTGGGGCGCCGGGCCTTGGGCACTTACGAAATATTCTTCGACAACGTCAAGATTCCCGCCGACCGGCTGGTGGGGGAAACTCACAAGGGCTGGGGATACATGCTTTCCGGGCTGCAACTGGAGCGGGTGATGACCACTGCCGGCTATTGCGGTTCGGCCCAATCGGTGGTGGATCAGGCCCTGGAATACGCCAAGCAGCGCCATCAATTCGGCAAGCCCATCGGTACTTTCCAGGCCATCGCCCACATGCTGGCGGATATGCAAACCGAAGTCGAGGCCAGCCGGTTGTTGATGTGGCGGGCGGCGTGGCTGCTCTCCAAGGGCCAGGATGCGCTGATGGCCATTTCCATGGCCAAGCTGTTCGGCTCCGAAGCCTATGTCAAGGCCGCCAATCTGGGCATGCAGATCATGGGGGGCTACGGCTACATCATGGAGTTCGACATGCAGCGCCACTTCCGGGACGCCCGGGTGACCACCGTCACCGCCGGCACTTCCCAGATGCAGCGCAATCTGATCGCGGGCCTGATGGGGCTCAAGACCAAGTAATCTACTGGAGGAGTTTCCTATGAAAGCCATGATCTTGAAGGGCTATGGCGGCCTGGAGCAGTTCGCCATGCAAGAAGTGCCGACGCCCAAGCCTCAATCCGGCGAAGTGTTGGTGCGGATCCGCGCCAACGGCGTGTGCTATCACGACGTGCTGGCCCGGCAGGGGCATTTTCCGAGGACCAAGACTCCCGGAATCATCGGCCATGAAATCGCCGGCGAGGTGGCGGAACTGGGCCCCGGCGCCAGCGGTTTCAAGGTAGGCGACCGGGTTGCCGTGGTGATGAAGGACCACTGCGGCCATTGCCGGCCCTGCCTCAAGGGCCACGACAATCTCTGCCAGAACACCGGCGGCTTGTTCGGCGAAGAGATTCCGGGGGGCTATGCCGAATATATTTCGGTGCGGGCCCATGCCCTGGTGCGGATTCCCGATGGGGTGAGCTACGAAGAGGCTTCGGTGGTGCCGTGCGCCATGGGCACCGCTTACCATGGCCTGCATGCCATCGGCAAAGTCCAGCCCGGCGAATCGGTGTTGATTACCGGGGCCACTGGCGGGGTGGGCATCCATGCGGTGCAGGTGGCCCGCATGCTGGGCGCGCGGGTGATCGCCGTCACCACCTCGGCGGGCAAGACGGATTTTCTGCGGCAACATGGCGCCGATGAGGTCATCGTCAGTTCCGATCTGGAATTTGCTCAAGAAGCCCGGCGCCTGACCAACGGCGAGGGCGTGGACGTGATTTTCAACATCGTCGGGCAATTGGCGTGGAATGCCGCCTTGAAGAGCATGGCCTTCGGAGCCAGGCACGTGTTTGTCGGCAATCTCAATGCGGCTCCGGTGAATCTGCGGCCCGCTCATGCCATTTTGAAGGAATTGTTTTTCCTGGGAACCGAAGGGGTAACCCGCTGCGAGGTGGAAACCCTGCTGGAGTTGGTCCGCTTGAAGCGCATCAGCACGGTGGTAGGGGCCACCCTGCCGCTGGCCGATGCGGTCAAGGCTCACGAATTGATGGAAGGCCGCACTTCGGTGGGGCGTATCGTACTGACCATGTAATTTTGCCGAAGGGGAGCCCAATGAATTTCGAATTAAGCAGCGAACAAGTCCAGTTGCGGGA
>JAHFQX010000043.1 GCA_023259135.1 Betaproteobacteria bacterium
GGGCTTTGTAGGCTTCCCGTTCTGCCTCGGTCCAACTGGTGCCTTCCCGCTTGTGGATGTCGTCCTTCACCATCGCCAGGGTGTTGGCGGCTTGCTCCGGACCCATGATGGCGGCGCGGCCGTTGGGCCACATCATCATGGCGTTGGGCTTGAAGGCCCGGCCGCACATGGCCAGGTATCCGGCGCCGTAGGAGCCGCCGATGATCAGGGTGTACTTGGGGACGTTGGCGCAGGTCATGGCGGTGATCATTTTGGCGCCGTGCTTGGCGATACCCGCTTCCTCCGCCTCGCGTCCCACCATGAAGCCCGCCACGTCGGCCATGAACAACAGCGGGATGTCCCGCTTGCAGCACAGGTCGATGAAATGAGCGGCCTTTACGGCGCTTTCGGCGAACAGCACCCCGTTATTGCATAGAATGCCGATTTCATAGCCCTTGATGCGGCCCCAGCCGCAGATGATGGTATCGCCGTAGAGCTGCTTGAATTCGTGGAATTCGCTGCCGTCCACCAGCCGCGCCACGATCTCTCGGTTGTCGGTGGGGTACTTGGGGTCGTGGCTGACGATGCCGTAGATTTCCTGTGGGTCGTAGCGGGGCTCGCGGGGCGCCGCCACATCCCAGCGCTGCTTGGGGATGTTGCCGAGATTGGCGACGATGTCCCGGGTGATGGCGATGGCGTGGCTGTCGTTTTCCGCCAGGTGGTCGGTGACCCCGCTGATGCGGCTGTGCATCTCGCCGCCGCCCAGGGTTTCCACGTCCACTTCTTCCTTGGTGGCGGCATAGACTAATGGGGGCCCGCCCAGGAACATGGCTCCTTGGTTGCGGATGATCACCGTTTCGTCGCACAAGGCCGGAATATAGGCGCCCCCCGCAGTGGAGGGGCCGTGCACCGTGGCGATCTGGGCGATGCCTTCGGAAGTCATGCGAATCTGGTTGTAGAAAATGGAACCAAACTGTCCGTCATCCGGAAAGATATTTTCCTGGTCGGGCAGGAACGCGCCGCCGGATTGCACCATGGTGATGCACGGCAGCCGATGCTGCCAGGCGAAGCGCTGGGCGCGGACGTGTTTTTTGCAAGTGATGCCGAAGTAGGTGCCGCCCTTTACCGTGGCGTCGTTGACGATGATCATGCAGGGCCGTCCCGACACCAGCCCGACGCCGGTGATGATGCTGCCCCCCGGAGGCACGTCTTCGTACATGCCTTCGCCGGCTAGGTGGCAGAACTCCAGAAATGGGGAGCCGGGGTCCAGCAGCGCAAAGATCCGCTCCCGGGGCAGCAGTTGCTTGCGCTCTTGGTGGAGCCGGCGGGCTTTTTCAGGACCTCCGGTATTGGCGGCGATCCGGCGGGAGTGAAGATCGGCGATGCGCCGCAAATAGGAATCCCGGTTACGGTTGAATTCTTCCGTGCCGGCGAACAAGTTGGATTTCATGAGGCTCATGGATCCATCACCTGGTAAGAGATTGAAGGGTATGCGTTTTACGCACTGAATTGGTTGTGAGTTGGCGCGGATAAAAAATAAAATCCTGGCTTCGGTGGCAGGCCGCCTAATTTTAACGGCCGCTTGCTAGGTTGAAATTATACATGAACCCTTCCCGGCGGGAGGGATCGGGAAGACTGCAATAGACTATTTATTCCCGGCCTGAGGGGCCGGTAGCGGAGTTTCAGCCGGGATTGTGATAGCGCCGGCTTTCGCGGTGGACGGCGGAAACCAGGGCGGCGACGTTTTCAGGAGGGGTCCATTGGGTAATTCCATGGCCCAGGTTGAAGACATGGCCATGGCCGGGTCCGAAGGCCGCAAGGGTGCGAGCGACCTCCCGGACTACCGTGTCCGGGTTGGAGAGCAGCACGCCGGGGTCCAGATTGCCCTGCAAGGCCACCCGGTGGCCGATGCGTTGCTTAGCCGAATCCAGCTCGACGGTCCAATCCACTCCCACCGCGTCGCAGCCGCAGTCGGCGATGGCTTCGAGCCATAGCCCCCCGCCCTTGGTGAACACGATGCGGGGGACGATGTGGCCATCCCATTCCCGCGGCAGTTCTTGCAGCACCCGTTGCATATAGGCGAGGGAGAACTCCCGGTACGCCGGGGAAGACAGGATGCCGCCCCAGGTATCGAACAGCATGATGGCCTGGGCGCCGGATTCGATCTGGGCGCGCAGATAACGGGTGACGGCTTGGGTGTTGACTTCCAGAATCCGGTGCAGCAAGTCGGGACGGCCGTAGAGCATGGACTTGACCCAGCGAAAATCTCGGCTGGCTTCGCCTTCGATCATGTAACAGGCTAGGGTGAAAGGGCTGCCGGAGAAGCCAATGAGGGGGACTTGGTTGTCCAATGCCCGACGAATTTGGGCCACGGCGTCCAGCACGTAACGCAAGTGGTTGTCGGGATCCGGGGCGGAAAGGTCGCGGATTTCCCACTCTTCCCGGAGCGGCCGCTCGAATTTGGGCCCCTCGCCCTCAACGAAATAGAGCCCCAAGCCCATGGCATCGGGGAGCACGAGGATGTCGGAAAACAGAATGGCGGCATCCAGGGGGAAGCGGGCCAAGGGCTGGAGGGTGACCTCGGTGGCGAGATTCGGGTTGCGGCACAATGCCAGAAAACTCCCGGCCCGGGCCCGGGTCTGGTTGTATTCCGGCAGGTAGCGCCCCGCCTGCCGCATGATCCAGACGGGGGTGGTGTCGGTGGGCTGGCGCAGCAGCGCCCGCAGCAGGGTGTCGTTGATGGGGCGCGTCATGGGGAAATGGGTCCCCATCAGCGGGGTAGGGTACTGCTCCCCGTCAGGAACTCATCCACCGCCCGGGCGCACTGCCGTCCTTCCCGGATGGCCCATACCACCAGGGATTGGCCCCGGCGCATGTCGCCGGCGGCGAATACCTTCGGCAAGCTGGTGGCGTAGCAGCCGGGCCCGTCGGTGCTGGCCTGGACGTTGCCCCGCGGATCTTTTGCGACCCCCAACTCCTCCAATAGACCTCTATGCACGGGGCCGACGAAACCCATGGCCAGCAGCACCAGGTCGGCTGGCAACTCGAATTCCGAACCGGGGATTTCCTGCATCTTGCCGTTTTGCCATTCCACCCGGACGGCTTGGATGGCGCGAACCCGGCCGTTGCCGTCGGACAGAAAGGCCCGGGTGGCGACGGCCCAATACCGCCGACAGCCTTCTTCGTGGGAGCTGGAAGTGCGAAGTTTCATGGGCCAATAGGGCCACACGAGGGGCTTGTTTTCCTGCTCCGGCGGCTGGGGCAGCAACTCGAACTGAGTGACCGTCAGGGCGCCGTGGCGGTTGGAGGTGCCGACGCAGTCCGAGCCGGTATCGCCGCCGCCGATGATCACCACGTGCTTGCCGGCGGCGGTGATTTGATGGTCCAATCGGTCGCCGGCCACTGCTTTGTTTTGCTGGGGAAGGAATTCCATGGCGAAATGCACGCCGGCCAATTCCCGGCCGGGTACCGGCAAATCCCGGGGTTGTTCAGCGCCGCCGGTCAGCGCCAGCGCATCAAATTGCTCCAGCAATCGTGCGGGAGGAATGCCCTCGTTTCCGCCTACGCGCTGACAGGTCCGGAACTCCACGCCCTCCGCCCGCATCTGCTCGACGCGCCGGTCGATATGGGATTTTTCCATCTTGAAGTCGGGGATCCCATAGCGCAGTAAGCCGCCGACGCGGTCGTTCTTCTCGAACAGCACGACATCGTGCCCGGCTCGAGCCAACTGCTGGGCGCAAGCCAGCCCCGATGGGCCGGAGCCGACTATCGCCACCCGCTTGCCGGTCTTATGCCGAGGTGGTTGAGGGGCGATCCAGCCGGATTCCCAGCCTTTGTCGATGATGGCGCGCTCGATGGCCTTGATGGTCACCGGGTCGTTGTTGATGTTGAGGGTGCACGCCGGCTCGCAAGGGGCTGGACAGACCCGGCCGGTGAACTCGGGAAAGTTGTTGGTGGAATGCAGCGTATCCAGGGCTTCCTTCCAGCGTCCCCGGTAGACCAGATCGTTCCAGTCGGGAATGATGTTATGGATGGGGCAACCGCTCTGGCAAAACGGAATCCCGCAGTCCATGCAGCGGGCTCCTTGAGTGCCGGCGTCCTGGTCCGGCAGGTGCAGGACGAATTCCCGATAATTCTTGAGGCGCTCCGCGACGGGCAAGGCGGCTTCGTTGACGCGTCGAAACTCCATGAATCCGGTGGGCTTGCCCATTATGCGGCCTCCCGCTGCCTGGCTTGCTTGGCGGCAATCTCGGTCAGGGCGCGGCGATATTCGTGGGGCATGACCTTGACGAACTTGTCCCGATAGCTTTCCCAGTGCTCCAGAATGTGTCCGGCCCGGTCGCTACCGGTATAGAGCCGGTGTTTTTCGACCAGGGAGCGCAGCAGCGCCTGGTCTTGGCCGCCCAGGTGGTGCACCTTGACTTGTCCGTGGGCCGAGAGCTCGCCCCGTTCTGTTTCGTCCAGGGCCGCATCCTCTTCGGGTAAAGGCTGCAATTCCACCATGGCAAGGTTGCAGCGCTTTTCAAAGTTGCCGTCTTCATCCAGCACAAAGGCGATGCCGCCACTCATGCCTGCGGCGAAATTGCGGCCCGTCCGCCCCAAAACCACCACGATTCCTCCGGTCATGTATTCGCAGCCGTGGTCCCCGGTGCCTTCCACCACCGCCGTGGCCCCGGAGTTGCGGACCGCGAAGCGCTCCCCGGCGACCCCATTGAAATAGGCTTCCCCGGCGACGGCGCCGTACAGCACGGTATTGCCGATAATGATATTTTCCTGCGGATTGCCCCGAAATTCCTTGGGGGAGCGGACGATGATCCGTCCTCCGGAGAGCCCCTTCCCCACATAGTCGTTGGCCTCGCCCTCGAGGTCCAGAGTCATGCCATGGGCCAGGAAAGCACCAAAGCTTTGGCCGGCGGTGCCGGTAAGGCGAATGCGAATCGTGTCATCGGGCAGGCCGGCATGGCCATAGCGCTTGGCGACGGCCCCGGAGAGCATGGCGCCGACCGTTCGATGGGCGTTGCGGATCGGGGTCTCGATCGTGACCGGCTCTTGCCGTTCGAGGGCGGCGGCGGCGGCTTCGATCAGCCGATGGTCGAGCGCTCCTTCCAGGCCGTGATCCTGGGTTTCGCAGTGGCGCCGCGGGACCTGCCCGGGAACCGCCGGTTGATGAAAAATGCGAGTGAAATCCAAACCCTTGGCTTTCCAGTGGGCGATGCCCTGCCGGGTATCCAGCAGATCGGCGCGGCCGATCAATTCCTCGAAGCGGCGGATGCCCATGGAGGCCATCAGCTCGCGCACTTCCTCGGCGACGAAGAAGAAATAGTTCACCACGTGCTCCGGTTGCCCGGTGAATTTCTTGCGGAGCTCCGGGTCCTGGGTGGCGATCCCTACCGGGCAGGTGTTGAGGTGGCACTTGCGCATCATGATACAGCCTTCCACCACCAGCGGCGCGGTGGCGAAGCCGAACTCATCGGCGCCCAGCAGCCCGCCGATGACTACGTCGCGGCCGGTTTTGATCTGGCCGTCCACCTGCACGGCGATGCGGCCGCGCAGGTGATTGAGCACCAAGGTTTGCTGAGTCTCGGAAAGCCCCAGTTCCCATGGCGTGCCGGCATGCTTGATGGAGGACCAGGGGGAGGCGCCGGTGCCGCCGTCGTGGCCGGCGATGGTGACATGATCCGCCTTGGCCTTGGCCACCCCCGCCGCGACGGTGCCCACGCCCACTTCGGAAACCAGCTTGACGCTGATGGAGGCGGCCGGATTGGCGTTTTTCAGATCATGGATGAGCTGCGCCAGATCCTCGATGGAATAAATGTCGTGGTGGGGCGGGGGCGAAATGAGGCCGACTCCCGGTACCGAGTAGCGCAACCGGGCGATGTATTCGCTGACTTTGTGGCCGGGCAATTGGCCGCCTTCGCCGGGCTTGGCGCCTTGGGAAATCTTGATCTGGATCTGGTCGGCGCTGGACAGGTACTCGGCGGTGACGCCGAAGCGTCCGGAAGCGACTTGCTTGATCTTGGAGCGCATCGAGTCGCCGGCTTGCAGCGCCACCGGGGCGACCACCACATTGCCCAACTCGGCCACGGTGTTGCTGTCCCGGTCGGCGGCGTGATAGCGCAGCGCGTCTTCTCCACCCTCTCCGGTGTTGGATTTTCCGCCGATACGGTTCATGGCGATGGCCAGCGTGGTATGGGCCTCGGTGGAAATGGAGCCCAAGGACATGGCGCCGGTGGCGAAGCGCTTGACGATCTCTTTGGCAGACTCGACTTCTTCCAAGGGGACGGGAGGACCCGCGGGCTTGATTTTGAACAGCCCCCTCAAGGTCATCATGCGTTTGGACTGGTCGTTGATGAGCTGGGCATATTCCTTATAAGTGCCGAGGTCGTTGGCCCGGGTGGCGTGCTGCAGCTTGGCGATGGAATCGGGGGTCCACATGTGGGCTTCGCCCCGCGCCCGGTAGGCGTACTCGCCCCCGGCATCCAGCGCGCCGATCAGCACCGGGTCGGCGCTATAGGCTGACTGGTGGGTCCGGAAGGCTTCCTCCGCCACTTCGGCCAAGCCGATGCCCTCCACGTTGCTAGGGGTGCCGGTGAAGTACTCGGCGACGAAAGCGGAATTGAGTCCCACCGCTTCGAAAATCTGCGCCCCGCAGTAAGACTGGTAGGTGGAGATGCCCATCTTGGACATGACCTTGAGCAGCCCCTTGCAGATAGCCTTGATGTAGCGTTTCTGGGCTTCCTTGGGGGAGAGGTCCGCCGGCATGCGGTCGGCGCTCTGGGGCAAAGTTTGTAGGGCCAGCCAGGGACAAATGGCTTCCGCGCCGTAGCCCGCCAGCAGGGCGAAATGATGCACTTCCCGGACAGAGCCGGTATCGGCCACCAGTCCGGTGCTGGTGCGCAGCCCGGCCCGTACCAAATGCTGGTGGATACCGCTTACCGCCAGCAAGGCGGGAATCGGCAGCCGGTCGGGTCCCGTGGCCCGATCCGACAGGATGAGGATATTGTAGCCTTGGCCCACCGACTGTTCCGCGGTCCGGCGCAGGGCTTCAAGGGCGGGCGCCATGCCCGACGGGCCGGCCGAAGCGGGGTAGGTGATGTCCAACACCAGCGAACGAAAGCGCCCTTGGGTGAGTCGCTCGATGTCCCGCAGTTTGGCCAAGTCCACTTCGTTAAGCACCGGCTGGCCGACTTCCAGGCGCAACGGCGGGTCCACCTCGTCAATGCCTAGGAGATTCGGGCGAGGACCGATGAAAGACACCAGGGACATCACCAACTCTTCCCGAATGGGATCGATGGGGGGATTGGTGACCTGGGCGAACAACTGCTTGAAATAGCTGTACAGAGGCTTGGCCAGATCCGAAAGTACCGGCAGCGCCACGTCATTGCCCATGGAGCCTATTGCTTCCTCGGCGCCGCAAGCCATGGGCTGGAGGATAAACTTGAAATCCTCTTGGGTATAGCCGAAGGCTTGCTGGATATCCAGCAGCGGGCCGGTAGGCGGGGTTTCGGCCTGTTCGGGAGCGGGCAGGTCCCCGAGCAAATAGCGGGAATGTTCGATCCATTTGCCATAGGGCTTGGCGCCAGCCAATTGCTCCTTGAGCTCCGCGTCGCCGATGATGCGCCCGGCCTGGGTGTCGATGAGCAGCATTTTGCCGGGCTGCAAGCGCCACTTTTGCACGATTTTTTGTTGAGGAATATCCAGCACCCCCATTTCCGAGGCCATCACGACCAGATCGTCGTCGGTGACCAGGTAGCGGGCCGGCCGCAAGCCGTTGCGGTCCAAGGTGGCGCCGATACGGATGCCGTCGGTGAAGGCTACCGCGGCAGGGCCGTCCCAAGGCTCCATCAGGGCCGCGTGGTATTCGTAGAAAGCGCGGCGCTGCTCGTCCATGAGGGGGTTGCCGGCCCAGGCTTCGGGGATCAGCAGCATCATGGCATGGGGCAGGGAATATCCCCCCATCACCAGCAATTCCAAGGCGTTGTCGAAGCAGGCTGAATCCGACTGGCCCTCGATGATCAGGGGCCATAGTTTTTCCAGATCCTCTCCCAGCCAGGAAGAGGACATCGCCGCATGGCGGGCCGCCATCCAATTGATATTGCCCCGCACCGTGTTGATTTCGCCGTTATGGGCGATCATCCGAAAAGGGTGGGCCAAGTCCCAGGTGGGGAACGTGTTGGTGGAAAAACGCTGATGCACCAGGGCCAGGGCCGAGGTCAAGCGCTCGTCCCGCAGGTCCGCGTAGTATTCGCCGACTTGGTGGGCCAGCAGCATGCCTTTGTAGATCAAGGTGCGGCAAGATAGGGATGGGATGTAGAACTGCTTGCCATCGGGCAAATCGAGCGCCCGGACCGCGTGCTCGACGCGCTTGCGGACCACGAACAGCTTGCGCTCAAAAGCGCTTGCGTCGGGACAGGCCGGGCCGCGCCCCACGAAAAACTGCCGCACGACGGGTTCGATGGCTTTAACGCCCTCTCCCAGGCCCCGGTTGTCGGTGGGGACGTCCCGCCAGCCCAGGAATCGTTGGCCTTCTTCGCCGACGATTTGGGCGATGCGGGTTTCGCAGCGCTTCCGGTTTTCGGCTTGGCGCGGCAGAAAGGTCATCCCGACGCCATAGGCGCCAGCTTCCGGGAGCCGGAGATTTTGCTGGAGGCAGGCTTCCCGCAGGAAGCTGTCCGGCATCTGGACGAGGATTCCGGCTCCGTCACCCTGCAAGGGGTCGGCGCCTGTCGCTCCCCGATGAGTGAGGTTGATCAGAATCCGCAAGCCCTGGGCGACGATTTCATGGCCTTTGCGGCCCTTGATGTGGACGACGAAGCCGACGCCGCAAGCGTCGTGCTCCTGGCGGGGATCGTAGAGCCCTTGTTTGTTGGGAGACACTGGGTGATTCACGCGATACCTCAAAGCAATGCGGATGCAGAACCGGCTCGGTTTTTTGCCCGGCACCAAAGCAAATTTTGGACAAAGGGGCTAAATATACCTGGAGTACCCGGGAGCTTCAATAACCGGGAGGTTCGATTCCGGCCGAAGCCCCGGGGGAAATTTGAAGATTTTCCAGCCCGTCGACGGCGCGGCACCGGGGCGTCAGCTGGCTTCGATGGTGAAGATTCGGCGATATTCCCGGATGGCGTAGCGGTCGGTCATGCCGGCAATGTAGTCGGCGATGGCTCTGGGTTTGTCTGCTTGAGCCCGCATCTGAAATTCGGTCGGCAGCAAATGGGGATCGTCGTGGAAGGCTGAGAACAGTTCTTTGACAATGCGCCGCGCCTTGGCGCTCATGCGCGCCACTTGGAAATGGCGATAAAGATGGGTGTGCAGAAATTGCTTGAGCTCCTGCTGCTCCTGGTGGATTTCCGGGCTGAAGGCGATGAGCGGCGGAGCATCGCGCACCGCGTCGAGAGAGGTGGGGGCGTGTTGCCGGATATTCTCGGCGCTTTGCCGCGTCAAGTCGCTCACCAGGGTATTGATCATGCGGCGTACCGTTTCGTGAATCAGCTTGCGGCCTGCCGCTTCCGGGTAGCGGGCCCGGACTTCATCCAGGTGCCGGGCAAATACCCGGACCGTCATGAGCTGCTCCAAAGTGACCAGGCCCGAGCGCAGCCCGTCGTCCACGTCGTGGTTGTTGTAGGCGATTTCGTCGGCGAGGTTGGCGATCTGGGCTTCCAGGGAGGGCCGCCGCTTGCGCAGGAAGCGTTCCCCCACTTCCCCCAGACGCCGGGCGTTTTTCAGTGAGCAATGCTTGAGGATGCCTTCCCGGGTTTCAAAGGTCAGATTCAGCCCGTCGAAGGCGGCATAGCGTTGCTCCAACAGGTCCACCACGCGAAGCGATTGCAGGTTGTGCTCGAAGCCGCCGTAGGGTTTCATGCACTCGTTGAGGGCGTCTTGTCCGGCATGGCCGAAAGGGGTGTGTCCGAAATCGTGGGCCAGGGCCATGGCTTCCACCAAGTCCTCGTCCAGCAGCAGGCTTCTGGCGATGGACCGGCCGATCTGGGCGACTTCCAGGCTGTGGGTCAGGCGGGTGCGGAACAAATCCCCTTCGTGGTTCACGAACACCTGGGTTTTGTATTCCAGTCGGCGGAAGGCGGTGGAATGGATGATACGGTCTCGGTCCCGTTGGTACTCGGTACGCCCGTCGGGAGGGGGTTCGGGGTGGCGGCGACCGCGGGAGGTGTCGGTGCGGGCCGCGTAGGGGGCGAGATTACGCATCCCGGTCGGGCTCCGCCAGCAGTTCCCGCAGCGTGTCCGTGGGCACGGCATCGGTGATGAAGGCTGCGCCGATGCTTCGCAGCAGCACGAAGCGGAGCTTGCCTGCCCGGACTTTTTTGTCCAGTCCCATGAGTTCGAGATAGCGTTCCGCCCCCAGCCGGGGCGCCGCTACCGGAAGCTCCGCGCTGCGGAGCAAGCTGACGATGCTGCGGGCCTGTTCGGCGGGCAGATGGCCGAGCCGCTCGGACAGGCGGGCGGCCAGCACCATGCCGGCGGCCACCGCCTCGCCGTGCCGCCACTCTCCGTAACCCACGGCGGTCTCGATGGCGTGGCCGAAGGTATGGCCGAGGTTGAGCAGCGCCCGGACGCCGGTTTCCCGCTCATCTTCCATCACGATCGCGGCCTTGGTTGCGCAGGATTTGCGAATGGCCAGGGTCAGCGCCGCCGGATCGCGGGCGAGAAGTTGATCCATATGGCTTTCCAGCCAATCGAAAAAATCCCGATCCCGGATCAGGCTGTATTTGATGACTTCCGACAAGCCGGCCAGGAATTCTCGCCGGGGCAGGGTATGCAGCGTATCGGTGTCGGCCAGCACCAGATTGGGTTGATGAAACGCGCCGATCATGTTCTTGCCCAGGGGGTGGTTGATGCCGGTCTTGCCGCCCACCGATGAATCTACTTGAGCCAGCAGGGTGGTGGGAATTTGCATGAAGGGCACGCCCCGCTGATAGGTGGCCGCGGCGAATCCCGCCATGTCCCCCACCACGCCTCCCCCCAAGGCGATAACGGTGGTGCCGCGCTCGCAGCGGCGGCTCAGCAAGCCATCGTAGATTCGGTTCAGGGTTTCCCCGTTCTTGAAGGCTTCGCCATCGGGGATGATGAGGGAGATGGCCGCTATTCCTTGGTCCGCCAGGGCCTTGGAGAGGCGATCCAGGTAAAACGGAGCCACCGTTTCATTGGTGACGATGGCGACTTTTTTTTGAGGCAGGTGGGGCAGCAGCAAATTCCCCTGATCCAGCAGCCCGGCTCCAATGTGGATCGGGTATCGGTGATGGGGCAGGTCTACCCAGAGGGTTTCCATGTTCAGCGTGTTTCCGCGCAAGCCTGCCGTAATTCCGGCAGCAGTCGCCGGATCAATTGGCCGAGGCTCTGGCTATCGGTATCCACGATAACGTGGGCGACATCCTGGTACAGGGGCTCCCGCGCCGCCAGCAGATCGGCGATTTTTTTCTGCGGGTCGGGGGCTTGCAATAAGGGGCGCTGGCGATCATGGCGGGTGCGTTGCCACAGCCGCTGGGGAGTGGACCGCAAATAAACCACGGTTCCGGTGCGGTTGAGCCGTTGCCGGGTTTCGGGATGCAATACCGCTCCTCCCCCGGTGGCCAGCACGATGTTTTCCAAAGCCACCAGTTCCCGGATGATTTCGGCTTCCCGCCGACGGAACCCAGCTTCGCCTTCGATTTCGAAGATCAGGGAAATGGGAACGCCGGTGCGCCGCTCGATTTGCTGATCGGAATCGAAGAACCGTTTGCCCAGTCGATTGGCCAGCAGCTTCCCCACGGAAGTTTTCCCGGCCCCCATCATTCCCACTAGATAGATGTTGCCCTTAAAAAGCGGCGGTAAAGTGTCCATCAGGGGATTGTAGCGAAAAAACAAAAACCGAGCGCCGCGGGCGCATCTGAGGGTGCCGCGGCCCGACGGGCGCGGGCTAACGGAGGCCCAGGGTGTCTTTGATAATGCGGGGGCTGATGAACACTAGCAATTCGGTCTTGTTGTCGATCTTGATGTTGTTCTTGAACAAAAAGCCGACCACGGGAATATCTCCCAGCAACGGGACCTTGTTGGTGGTATCGGTCTCGGTTTGTTCGTAAATGCCGCCGATGACGACGGTTCCGCCGTTCTCCACCAAGACCTGGGTGGTGATTTGCTTGGTGTTGATGGCGGGGCCGGCAACGGTATTGGCGCCCTGGCTGTCCTTGTGGACATCCAGATTCATGATGACGTTATCGTCCGGAGTGATCTGCGGCTTGACCTTTAGGCTCAGGGTAGCCTTTTTGAAGGAAACGCTGGTGGCGCCGCTGCTGGTGGCCTGCTGATAGGGGATTTCGGTGCCCTGCTCGATAATCGCCTCGACTTGATCGGCGGTCACGACCCGGGGGCTGGAAACGATCTTGCCGCGTCCGTCGAGTTGCAGGGCGGTTAATTCCAGGTTGAGAAATTTAGTCCGGGCCGAGTTGAACAGAAGTAGGGAAAAGGCTCCGGCGCTGGCGCCGCTGCTTAACGCCGGTGCCGGCAGGTTGACCCCAAGACTTTGCTCGAAGGGGGGGGCGGTGCCGACTTGCCCGGTATGGAATCCCGTATCGTTAAGCTGGCCGCCGATCCCAATACGCTGGTTGTTGAAGGGCAGATTAGCGCCTTGGCCAGTCATGTCATGGTAGCCCAGGCGGGCGCCGATGGTTTTGCTGAAGTTGTCGCTGGCCTCGACGATGCGGGCTTCGATCATGACTTGGCGCACCGGCACATCGATTTTTTTGATGAGCTTGCGGATTTCTTCCAGGCGGCTCGGGGCGTCCTGGACGAACACGGTGTTGGTGCGGGCGTCCACCACCGCGCTGCCCCGCTTGGAGAGCATTTTCTGGGTGGAATCGGTGAGAATCTTCTGAACGTCGGCGCCCTTCTGGTAGTTGAGCTGGAAGGCTTCGGTGCGGGTGGGCTCCAGGTCGGCGATCTGCTGGCGGGATTCCAATTCGAGTTTTTCCTTGGTGGCCAGCTCATCCCGGGGGGCGATCAGCACCACGTTGCCGTTCTTGCGCATGTCCAGCCCCTTGCTTTGAAGGATGATATCCATGGCCTGATCCCAGGGCACGTCCTTCAGGCGCAAGGTCAGATTGCCGGTGACGGTGTCGCTGGTGATGATATTCAACCCGGTGAAATCGGCTATGACCTGAAGCACGGCCCGTACTTCCACGCTCTGGAAATTGAGGGACAGTTTTTCCCCCGTGTAGCCACCGCGGGTGCCCTGGGTCAGTTTGTTGGGGTCTTCCACCACGGGTTTCACTTCCAGAATGAAGCGGTTGTCCGCCTGGTAGGCCGAGTGCTCCCACAAGCCGCGGGGGCGTACGACGAGGCGGACGTTGCTGCCTTGGGCGAAGGTTTCCACGGCCTCCACGGGGGTGGCAAAATCGCCGACGTCCAGACGCCGCTCCAGCTTGCGGGGCAAGGAGGTTTGGATGAAATCCACCACGATGTTCTTGCCTTGCTGGCGCAGATCGATGCCGGCGCCGGCATCGGAGAGATCGATCACCACCCGGCCCTCGCCGTTGGGCCCGCGGCGGAAATCCACATCCCGAATGCTGTGCTTCTGACCGTCAGGCTTGGCTTCGGCGAACCGGGTCGGAGCGGCGGAAGCGGCGCTCTCCGGGGCCCTTAGAGTGACCAGCAGGGTCTTCCCGTCCAACTGGGCATCGTAAGTCAAAGGCTTGTTCAGGTTCATCACCAAGCGGGTGCGATTCCCTACTTGGACGATATTGATGTTGCGCAAATCCCGTTCCCCCACTTCTTGCAGCGTCTTTCCCGTGGCGTTGGCGGTGGCCGGGAAATCAATGGCGACCCGCGGCGGAGCATTGACCGAGAAGCTGGCCGGAATCCCTGTCAGGGGCTGTTTGAAGCTGATCCGCACCAGAATGTCGCCTCCTTGCAAAGAGGAGGCCTGGACGCTTTCGATGCTGTTGGCAGCCGCGCCTTTTTCCGGTTTGGCGCCATCCTGGGCCTGGGCGGTGCCGATTGCGAAGCTTGCCAGCGCAAACAGCCCGCAGCAGATTGCTTGAATGGTTCGCATCATTTCTTCTGCTCCTGTTCCTCCAGCAGTTGTAGACTGCTGATCCGCTCGGACCAGTCTCCCGAGCCATCCTGCACCAACTCCTTGACGGCGGTGGCGGATTCGGTGATTTCCGTGATCAGCCCGAAATTCTGCCCCATGTAATTTCCCGGCTTGACCCGGTAAAGGTTATTGTCCGGGGTTTTCACCAAGGCATAGAAGACTTTTTTCTGGGTAAGCGTCCCTACCATTTTCAGGCTTTCCAGAGGATAGGCCTCAAGAGGCTGTTTAGGGCGATTGAAATCGGGTTGCAACCCGCCGCCGGCCCCCTTCGGGAGCTCGATTTTACGGGGCTTGAAAGGATCCGGCAGGCTCTCCGCTTCATAGAGGAAGGGCTCGTAGGGCTTGACCTGGGGCAGAGGATCGACTCGCGGGGTCATGTTTTGCCCGGACTCGGCGACGAACTGCTTAAGGTCGGCGTGATCTCCGTTCCCGCAAGCGGACAGCAAGCAGATCGCCGTGGCGGGCAGGATTCTGGCGAGCGTCACTTCTTTCCCCCGGCCTTGGCGGCGGCTCGGTTGCGCTGAGCGATTTCTTCTTCGTCCAAATAGCGGAAGGTCTTGGCTATGGCATCCATCGTCAAGCCCTGCTTGCCTTGGGCGAGGCTGATGTCGTTCAGGGTGACAATCCGCGGCAATTGGGAAATGTCGCTGGCGAAAGCCCCGATGTCGTGATAGCTCCCGCTGATGCGGACGGTGATGGGGAGCTCGGCGTAGAATTCCGAAAGAGTTTCTTGGGAAGCGGGCTTGAAAAGATCGAATTCCAGTCCGCGGCCCAGACCCGCTTGGTTGATATCGGTGAGCAGGGCGTCCATTTCGGATTTGCTGGGCAATTGCTTGAGCAAGGCGCCGAAGGCTTTCTCGATGTCACTCAACTGCTTGCGGTATGAATCCAAACTGATGGCTTGACCTTTCTTTTCCAGGAAGGTGTTTCGTAATTCGGTTTCTTTTTGCTGGGCCGCGTCCAAGGTGGCCAACTGCTGTTTCCAGTCGAACCAGTAGCCTCCAGCCAGCAGCAGGAGAAACAGGATGAGCAGCGCAGCGAGCTTCGGCAGCACCGGCCAACTGCCGATGTTGTTGGGATCGAGATTGCGCAGATCATCCAGGGTCATGACGGTTTTTTGCCGGTAGCGGCGGCATCCTGGGGTTGGCTGTGGGTGATGGCGATGTTCAGCACGAACTCGTTGACGCGGGTATTCCCCAGTTGGGCCGCCTTGATTTCCACCAGCCCAGGCGATTCTAGCCACGGCGAGGCATCTAGCTTGCGCATCAGCGTGGAGACCCGGGCATTGGATTGGGCATAACCCGTCATGGTGACCTTATTCCCGGTCTGCTTGATGCTCTTCAGGTAGACGCCATCGGGCAGCTCCCTGGCAAGCTGATCCAGCAAGTGAACCACATCGGACCGGTTGGTCTGCAAGGCTTCCACCACCTGCTTGCGACTCAGCAAGGCCTGGATCTGCACTTTGAGCTTTTTGATTTCCTCGATTTGCTTGTCCAGCTCGACGATTTGGTCCTGCAAATACTGATTGCGGGCCTGTTGAGATTCGATGCGGCCATTGATGACGCCATGGGTCAGCATAACGACGGCAATCCCGGCGGCGGCGGCCGTTCCCGCGGCAATGAAGAATTGCCGCTGCAGCGCGGCCTTGCGCCATTGGCGGTGGGGCAGCAGGTTGATGCGAATCATGGATCGAACCCGCGCATCGCCAAGCCGCAGGCCACCATCAGCGCCGGGGCATCGGCAGTCAATTGCTGGAGCTTGATCTTGCTGGAAGGGGTCATGGCGGCAAAGGGGTTGGCAACCAAGGCGCGGGACTGGACTCGGTGAGCCACCGCCTCGGCGATGCCGGGCAGGGCGGCGCTCCCCCCCGCCAGCACCACGTAGTCCACTTGGGTATATTCACTGGACGTGAAAAAGAATTGCAAGGCCCGCGCGACTTCCAGGGCGCAGGTTTCGATGAAGGGTTGCAGGACCTCGGTCCGGTAATCGTCCGGCAGACCGCCGCTGCGTTTGGCAACTTCGGCCTCCTCCGGGGTCAAGTTGTAGCGCTGCTGGATGTCCTGGGTCAGTTGGCTGCCGCCAAAGGGCTGCTCCCGGTTGTAGAGGGCCTGATCGTTGCGGAACACGTTGATATTCATGAGAGTTGCGCCTATACCCACCAAGGCGATGACTTGGTCGGCGCCGCCCTCGGGGAGCTGCTTGCGAACGAATTCCAGGGCGGTTTGGATGGCGTAGGAATCCACGTCCATAATCAGGGCCTTCAGGCCGGCGGCCTCGGCTACCGCCACTCGGTCATCGACTTTGTCTTTCCGAGAGGCGGCGATTAAGACCTCTATATCTTCCGGACTGTTGGGGGCCGGACCGAGAACCTGAAAATCCAGATTCACTTCGTCCAAGGCGAAAGGGATGTACTGGTTGGCTTCGGTTTCAACCTGGATTTCCAGGTCTTCCTCCCGTTGGCCGGCGGGAACGGTAATTTTCTTGGTGATGACGGCGGCAGCGGGAACGGCTAGGGCAACATTCTTGATGCGGGTGCCCATCCGTTTCCAGCCTCGACTGAGCGCCTCCGTGACGGCTTCCAGGTTCATGATATTGCCGTCCACCACCGCGTCCCGGGGCAGGGGTTCGATGGCGTAGCGTTCCACCCCTATCCGTCCCTTGCCAAGGTCGGATAGCTCCACCAGCTTAACGGAGGACGAACTCACGTCCACGCCGATGAGCGGGGGAGTCTTGGGTTCCAATAAACGCTCAAGAGAACCCAGGCCGATCTTAAATTTTTCCTTGATCACTTATGGGCTTATGAGACACAAGTAAAAATTGTATTAGATACTAGCAACAACTATAAATAGTGTAAAGTTTTTTTTCTGTTTCTGTTGTTGCGGGGCAACCCTTATAATGGGCGCTCTGTCCCGAATTTTTACCCCCTCTTTCATCATAACGTCTTCCCGTATGTCTTCCCGTTGGTGGCTGTATGGAATGCTCCTCGCCGGCTCGGCACTGCTCGCGGGGACCCTATTGCTGGCTTTCGCGGTCATGGTGGCGTATCCCGGCCTGCCTTCCCTGGAGGCGCTGACCGATTATCGCCCAAAAATCCCATTACGGATCTACAGCGCCGATGGCGACCTCATCGGCGAGTTCGGCGAGGAACGCCGGTCGGTGGTGAAGATCGGCGAGGTTCCGGAGGTCATGATACAGGCCGTTTTGGCCGCCGAGGACGATCGTTTTTATCGTCATGGCGGGGTGGACTATCTGGGGGTGCTGCGGGCTGCGGGAGCCAACTTCTTCTCCGGCGGGGCCAAGCAAGGAGCCAGCACTATCACCATGCAGGTAGCCCGGAATTTCTTTTTGTCCAGGGAAAAAACCTTTAGCCGGAAGTTCAGAGAAGCCTTGTTGGCCTTCAAGATCGAGCATAGCCTGGCCAAAAACGAGATTTTGGAGCTTTATCTCAACCAGATTTTCCTGGGCCAACGGGCCTATGGCTTTGCCGCGGCGGCGCGGATTTATTTCGGCAAGGACCTCAAGCAACTGGGCGTGGCCGAAGTGGCTTTGCTGGCGGGTTTGCCCAAAGCCCCTTCGCGTTATAACCCGCTATACAACTTCAAGGGGGCCAAGCGGCGCCAGGAGTATGTGCTGGGCCGGATGGCGGAATTGGGCTATATCACCTCCGCCCAGTTGGAGCAGGCCCGGAAGCAGGCGTTAACCATCAAGCGGGAGCAGCAGGAATTCGGGGTCCGGGCCGACTATCTGACCGAGATGGTCAGACGGGTGGTGTATGACGCCTACCGGGAAGAGGCGTACACCAAGGGAATCCGGGTACGGACCACGATTTTGAAGGTTCACCAGGAGGCGGCTTACGAAGCCGTGCGCAAAGGTTTGCTGGAATATGACAGGCGCCATGGTTACCGGGGTCCGGAAAGCTATTTGGACTTGTCGGCGGGAACCTCCGACGATGCGCTGGACGATTTATTACAGGATGTCGCCGAAAGTGACGACTTGATTCCGGCGGTGGTTTTGGAAGCCGATGCTAAGTCGGTCAGGGCTTACCGCAAAGGAGGGGAAACCGTGGTTCTGGAAGGCGAAGGGCTTAAGTTTGCGCAGCGGGCCCTGGCTCCCGGCGCCGCCGCTTCCCAACGGATCCGCCGGGGTTCCCTTATTCGGGTGCAACGCGGGGAAAAGGGGCGGTGGCAGATTGCCCAAATCCCCGCGGCGGAAGCGGCGTTCGTTGCCTTGTCGCCCAAGGACGGGGCGATACGCGCCTTGGTGGGCGGTTTCGATTTCGGCCGCAATCAGTATAACCACGCCACCCAGGCTTTCCGTCAGCCAGGATCCAGCTTCAAGCCTTTCATTTATTCGGCGGCCCTGGAAAAAGGCTTCACGCCGAGCACTATCGTGGACGACGCCCCCGTGACTTTCAGCGCCGCGGAGACGGGATCCCTGCCCTGGGAGCCCAAGAACTACGATGACAAATACGAGGGCCCGATGCGCCTGCGCACCGCCTTGGCGAAATCCAAGAATATGGTTTCGATTCGGATTCTCCAGGCCATCGGTCCGGAGTATGCCCAGCAATATATCGCCCGTTTCGGCTTCGATCCGGCCCGGCATCCCCCTTACATGACCTTGGCCTTGGGGGCCGGGGAGGTCACTCCGCTGCAGATGGCCGTTGCTTACGGGGTGTTTGCCAATGGCGGGTACCGGATCTCTCCCTATTTCATTGAGCGGATCGAGGACGAGAGCGGGAAGGTACTGGCCGAAACCAAGCCGGCGGGCGTGGAGGAGGGGGCGGAGCGGGTCATTGATCCCCGGAATGCCTTTTTGATGCATAGCATGATGCAGGATGTGATCCGCTATGGCACCGGCGCCCGGGCGATGCAATTGGGGCGGGCTGATTTGGCGGGCAAGACGGGGACCACCAACGACAACGTGGACGCCTGGTTTGCGGGGTATCAGCCCAGCCTGGTCGGGATAGCCTGGATGGGGTTCGATACCCCCCGTTCTCTGGGGGGCCACGAAACCGGCGCGGTGGCTGCCTTGCCGATTTGGATGGGATACATGGGCAAGGCGCTTAAAGGCGTTTCGGAAGAATCGGTGCCGGCTCCGGAAGGGGTGGTATCGGTTCGCATCGATCCGGTGACGGGTCGCCGACAACAGGATGAAAAAGGAGGCATGCCGGAGTATTTCTTGCACGAAAACCCGCCCTCGGAAGGGGCTCAGCCCCGAGCGCCGGACGAGGCCCCATGAGCCGCGAGCGATCCCGCCGAAGTCAGCAGTTGCGGCGGCGGATCGCTCATTTGGCGGCCCGCATCATGGCCGAGGACGGCATCGAGGAATACGGGGCGGCCAAGCGCAAGGCCGCCCACCAAGCCGGCGCGGACGATCTGCGGGAACTGCCGACCAACGACGAGATCGAGGCGGAGCTGCGGGCTTACTATCGAACTTATCGAGCCGCGGAGCACGAGAATCGGCTGCAGGGGCTACGCGCCAAGGCTCTCCAGGCGATGCGGGAGCTGGCTCGATTCGATCCGGTGCTGGCGGGCTCGGTCTTGACCGGCGTGGCCGGGAAGTATGCGGAAATCCACTTGTTTTTGTTCGCGGAAGGGGTCAAGGAGGTGGAGCTGTTCCTGTTGAGCGGCGGGGTGGCCTACCGTTGCCGGGAACGCCGCATGTTCGTCGGCGATGGGCCCCGGACGATTGCTGGCTTCACCTTGCTGGGCGAGGAAGCGGAAATCCATCTTTGGGTGTTCTCCGCCAAGGACCGGCATCGCGGGATTCGACTGACGGCCGAAGGTAAGCCGATGGGCTGGGCCAAATTGGCGGAGGTGGAAAGTTTGTTGAATGAGGGAGAGACCCAGGCTACTGGGGCCCCTCACGCAGCCAGCGAGCCGCGTCCAGGGCGAAGTAGCTGAGGATGCCATCCGCTCCGGCACGGCGAAACGCCAGCAGGGTTTCTAGAGCACATGCTTTTTCATCCAGCCAGCCGTTGGCCGCCGCGGCCTTGAGCATGGCGTACTCGCCGCTGACTTGGTAGACGAAGGTAGGGGCTCGGTAGGCGTCCTTGACGCGTCTCACGATATCCAGATAAGGCAAGCCGGGCTTGATCATCACTATATCGGCGCCTTCCTGGAGATCGAGGCCCACCTCCCATAGCGCTTCATCGCTGTTGGCGGGGTCCATCTGATAAGCATGCTTGCTGCCTTTCCCCAGGTTGGCCGCCGAGCCGACCGCATCCCGAAACGGCCCATAGAAATGAGAGGCATATTTGGCCGCGTAAGCCAGAATTCTGACTTGTGTGTGCTTGCTCTGCTCTAGCGCTTTTCTGATTAAGCCGATCCTGCCGTCCATCATGTCGGACGGGGCCACCACATCCGTCCCCGCCGCGGCATGGGTCAGGGCTTGCCGCACCAATATCTCCACGGTTTCGTCGTTGAGGATGGCCCCCGAGTCGTCCAGCAAGCCATCCTGGCCGTGGCTGGTGTAAGGATCCAGGGCGATGTCGGTGATGACCCCGAGTTCCGGAAAGCGGGATTTGAGGGCCGCCACGGTGCGGGGGATCAATCCTGCGGGATTGAGTGCTTCTTTTCCGTCGGGGGTTTTGAGCCCGGCCTCGATGACCGGGAACAAGGCGACGGCCGGGATTCCCAGTTCCAGGCATTGTTCGGCCACCCCCAACAGGCGATCCCCCGAGTGGCGCTGAACCCCGGGCATGGAGGGGATCGGTTCGGTGATGTCTCGGCCTTCCCGGACGAACACCGGATAGATCAAATGATCCGCCGACAGGCTGTGCTCCCGTACCAGTCTGCGGGAGAAGTCGTCCCGGCGCAGCCGGCGCATGCGCCGCTCCGGATAACCGCCCATGATTTTCATCATACTGATCCTTAAAGATATTTCGATTAGGGAACTCTGGGCCATAAAAAAGGCTCTTAGGCTGTAGACGAGTTCCATCGTCTCCCGCTTCACCTCCCTGAGCGGGTGCCTTAATGCATGTTAAGGCGTTTTCGCCCCCGGTTTTACTCCCCTTTAACCGGGGGTTTTTTATTGTCTTAGGCCGAGTGCCGAGGTTTCCACTGTTTCTCCGGCTGGAAGCCACCGGGTAATGGCGGCTTCGGCCTCCTCCAGCCCCATTCGGGCGCTGCTGGAAAAAAGCTGGACGGACGCGAGAGGGTACGAGTCGGCTAGTTCGTCCCGCACTTTGCGCAGCGTGGCCAAGGCCTGCTGCCGGGTCAACTTGTCAGCCTTGGTGAGGCAGACATGGACGGGTTTGCCGGTGGCGGCGAACCACGTCAGCATCCGTCGATCCAGGGGCGTCAGAGGGTGACGGGCATCCATGAAGAGCACCATGCCTGCCAGGGCCGTCCGGTTACGGAGGTACCCACCCACCAGCCGGTCCCAGGCACCGCGAACGGTTCCCGGAGCTTGGGCGAATCCGTAGCCGGGCAAATCCACCAGGTAGCGGCCGCCGCCCAATTGAAAAAAGTTGAGGAGCTGTGTCCGCCCCGGCGTCTTGCTGACGAAAGCCAGACGCCTTCTATGGGCCAGGGCATTGATGGCACTGGATTTTCCGGCGTTGGAGCGTCCCGCGAACGCAACCTCGACCAAGGTATGCTGCGGCAGATCCTCCAGCCGGCTGACGGTGATGTGGTAGGTGGCGCGCTGGAACAATCCCATGAGCAAAGTATGGCGGAGCAAAGGGGAGAAAGTATACAATGCGCGCTTCATTTCGAGCGTCGTTTCGGGCTCTTCCGCTTTGGGTGGACCTATCGGCGGCTAGTGCGGTTGGCTCACGAAAGGAAAAAAAATGAAGTACCTGTTGGCCATGGTTGTGTCTCTTAACGCTTTTTTCGCCGGAGTCTGCTGGGCGCAAGCCTACCATCCGGGAGATCCGGTCAAAGCGCAGCAAACCGTCACTCAGGTTTGCGCTGCGTGCCACGGCGCGGATGGCAACAGCGTCATCCCGGCCAATCCCAAGCTGGCGGGTCAGCCGGCCGAATACATCGCCAAGCAGCTGGCCGAATATAAATCAGGCCAGCGCAAGAATCCGGTGATGGGCGGCATGTCCGCTGCCCTGAGTCCAGAGGACATGAAAAATCTCGGCGCCTATTTTAGTTCCCAGGCCCCCAAATCCGGCGTCGCCAAGGATAAGGAACTGGTGGCCCTGGGCCAAAAAATCTTCCGGGGCGGCAACGCGGCTTCG
>JAHFQX010000003.1:0-35246 GCA_023259135.1 Betaproteobacteria bacterium
TCCGGAATTCGGCGAGCGCGTCGCGGCGGAGTTGGCCCGCGGCAGCGGGCTGCCGTTCCGGAGCGCCGCCAACAAATTCGCGGCGCTGGCCGCCCATGACGCGCTGCTGAACGCCCACGGCGCCCTCAAAACCCTGGCCGCGGCGCTCATGAAAATCGCCAACGACATTCGCTGGCTGGCCTCGGGACCGCGCTCCGGACTGGGGGAGATCGGCATTCCGGAGAACGAGCCGGGCAGCTCCATCATGCCCGGCAAGGTCAATCCGACCCAGTGCGAGGCGCTGACCATGCTGTGCGCTCAAGTCTTCGGCAACGACGTCGCCATCAACATCGGCGGGGCTTCGGGAAACCTCGAGCTGAACGTGTTCAAGCCCCTCATCGCCCATAATTTCCTGCAAAGCGTGCGGCTGCTCGCCGACGGCATGGCGAGCTTCGAGAAATACTGCGTGCGCGGCATCGAGCCCCGGCGGCAGCGCATCGCGGAACTGATGCAACGCTCCCTGATGCTGGTCACCGCCCTCACCCCCCACATCGGCTACGATCGAGCCGCCGAAATCGCCAAGCGGGCCCACCGGGACGGCAGTACCCTGAAAGAAGCGGCATTGGCGCTGGGCTACGTCACGGCAGAGGAATTCGACCAGTGGGTGCAACCGGAAAGAATGGTGGGCCCGCAGGCGCCGTAAGCGTCCCGGCGCCGATCATTCCACGGTCACGCTCTTGGCCAGGTTGCGGGGCTTGTCGACGTCGGTGCCCTTGGCCAGGGCGGCGTGGTAGGCCAGCAGTTGCAGGGGCACCACGTGAAGGATGGGGCTCAAGGCTCCGGCGTGGCCGGTCAGCTTGATGACATGGATGCCGTCGGCCTCGTGGAGGTGGCTGTCGGCGTCGGCGAACACATAGAGCTCGCCGCCCCGGGCGCGGACTTCCTGAAGATTGGATTTGAGTTTCTCCAATAACGCATCGTTGGGAGCCACCGCCACCACCGGCATGTCCCGATCCACCAGCGCCAGCGGCCCGTGCTTGAGCTCGCCGGCGGGATAAGCCTCGGCGTGGATATAGGAAATTTCCTTGAGCTTCAGCGCCCCTTCCATGGCGATGGGATAGTGGATGCCGCGCCCCAGGAACAGCGCATGGCGCTTGCCGGCGAAACGACTGGCCCATTGAGCAATGGCGGGTTCCTGGGCGAGCACATGAGAAAGCGCCATGGGCAAATGCCGCAACGCCACGATGTGCTCCCGCTCCGCCCGCGCGTCGAGCCGGCTCCGCAGCTTGGCCAGCACCAGGGTCAGCAGGAACAACGCCGCCAACTGGGTGGTGAAGGCCTTGGTGGAGGCCACGCCGATCTCGGGTCCGGCGCGGGTCAGGAACTTCAAATCGGCTTGCCGCACCAGGGCGCTCTCCGCCACGTTGCACAGCGCCAAGGTGGCGCGGTGCCCCAAGGCCTTGGCATGCTGCAACGCCGCCAGGGTGTCGGCGGTCTCGCCGGATTGGGAAATGGCCACCACCAGCGCGTCGGGATTGGGAACGCTATGCCGGTAGCGGTATTCGCTGGCGATCTCCACGGTGCAGGGAATGCCGGCGATGGCCTCGATCCAATGGCGGGCCACCATGCCGGCGTGGTAGCTGGTGCCGCAGGCCAGCACGGTGACGGCGCCGACCCGGCCCAAGACCTCGACCGCCCCCACGCCGAACAACTCCGGAGCGATGGAAGACGCGCCGGTGACCATCTCCAGGGTGGCGGCCACCGCGCCGGGTTGTTCAAAAATTTCCTTTTGCATGAAATGTCGATAGGGCCCCAGCTCCACCGCGTCGGCGCTGAGCTGGCTTTCGTGCACCGGACGCTGGGCGGCCTGGCCCGCGGCATCGACGATGCGGTAGCCGTCCAAGGTCAATTCCGCCACGTCGCCTTCTTCCAGATACACCATGCGCCGGGTGACTTGCAGCAGCGCCGAAGCGTCCGACGCGGCGAATTGCTCGCCGTCGCCCAGGCCCAGCAGCAGCGGGGCGCCCTGGCGGGCCACTACCAGGCGCTCGGGGGCCTCGGCCCAGATCACCGCGATGGCGTAGGCGCCTTGCAGTTCAGCCACGGCGCGGCGGGTGGCCGTCAATAGGTCGCCGGCGTCCTTTAGGTGGAAATCCACCAGATGGGCGATGACTTCGGTATCGGTGTCGGAGCTAAAGACGTAGCCGAGTTGTTGCAGCCGGCTCCGCATGGACTCGTGGTTTTCGATGATACCGTTATGCACCAGGGCCACCCCCTTGCCGCTGACATGGGGATGGGCGTTGCCTTCGGTGGGGGCGCCGTGGGTGGCCCAGCGGGTGTGAGCGATGCCAATGGGGCCTTGGATGCCGTCGGCCTTGACCTGTTCCTCCAGGGCCGCCACCCGGCCGACGCTGCGCAGTCGCTGCAAACCCGCCTTGAGCGGAGCCGCGGGGTCGCCGTTCAACACCGCCAGCCCGGCGGAGTCATAGCCTCGGTATTCCAGCCGCTTCAAGCCTTCCAGCAAAACGGGAACCACATCGCGCCGGGCCACGGCGCCGACAATGCCGCACATGAAAATTCCTTTCGCTACTTTTCGTTGGGGTCGGACTTACGGGGTCGCCGCCAGCCGCTCACCGTGACTTGCTTGGCCCGCGACACGGTCAGCGCGTCCGGCGGCGCATCCTTGGTGAGGGTGGTGCCGGCTCCCAGAGTGGCGCCCCGCCCCACTGTCACCGGCGCCACCAATTGAGTGTCGGAGCCGATAAAGGCGTCGTCCTCGATGACGGTGCGGTGCTTGTGGGCGCCGTCGTAATTGCAGGTGATGGTGCCGGCGCCGATGTTGACCCGGCGGCCCACCGTGGCGTCTCCCACGTAGGCCAGGTGATTGGCCTTGGAGCCCTCGGCCAGCCGGCTGTTTTTCACTTCCACGAAATTGCCGATATGCACGTCCCGCCCCAGTGCCGTACCGGGGCGGATGCGGGCGTAGGGGCCGATGCGACAGTCGGCGCCGATCTGGGCGTCTTCTAGATGGCTGAACGGAAACACGCGTGTATTGGCGGCCACCTCCACATCACGCAACACGCAGTTGGCCCCGACTGCCACGCCGTCTCCCAGGGTCACCCGGCCTTCGAACACGCAGTTGACGTCGATGAATACATCCCGGCCGCAACGCAGCTCGCCCCGCACATCGAGGCGGGCCGGGTCGGCCAGGCTCACTCCCTGATCCATCAGCCGCCGGGCGGCGCGGGCCTGGTAATGGCGTTCCAGCACGGCCAATTGCGATTGGCTGTTGACCCCCAGCACCTCCCAGGCCTCGGCGGCCTCCACCCCCGCCACGGCCACGCCGTCGGCGATGGCCAGGGCCACCACGTCGGTCAGGTAATACTCCCGCTGAGCATTGGCGTCGGTCACGCGCTCCAGCCACGCCGCCAAGCGGCGGGTGGGGGCAGCCAGGATGCCGGTGTTGACTTCGGTGATGGCCCGCTGTTCGGCGGAGGCATCCTTCTCCTCGACGATGGCCCGAATCTCACCCGCATCGTCCCGCGCGATCCGGCCGTAACCGGAAGGGTCCGCAAGCCGCGCGGTGAGGATCGCCAAGCCGTCGCGGCCCGCCTGCGCCACTTGCCGCAGAGTTTCGGTCCGTACCAGAGGCACGTCGCCGTAAAGCACCAGGGTGATTCCTTCCGGGTCCAGATGGGGAAGGGCCTGCCGGACCGCGTGGCCGGTGCCCAACTGGGGTTCCTGCTTGGCGAAACCAAGATCGGGGGCCGCCAGCGCCTCGGGCACCTGTTCGCCACCGTGGCCGTAGACCACGCAAATCTTGGCGGCGCCCAAGCTCCGGGCCGTATCGACGACATGGGACAACATCGGCCGGCCGGCCAGACGGTGCAGCACCTTGGGGCGCTCGGAACGCATCCGGGTGCCTTGGCCGGCGGCGAGAATGGCAATGTTCAAGGACAGGGTCATGGCATAAGATTTCAGCGCTCGTTCTGCGGGGCGCCCGAAAAAGCGTTTGGCCGGATACTCATTATGCCCCAACCGCTCGGGCACAATACACGAGCATTTCGTTTGGATTTGGCATAAACTGGCGGAGCTATCGAGGATTATCAAAGCAAGTAACACAGGAGAAATAGGCTTTTCGCCCTGTCGAAAGGCAACAGCCGTGCCCCGACCGTTCATGCGTCGGCACGCTAGCATGAACGGGCCGGTGGTGTCACGCAGTTGAGCAATCCTCAATAGGTCATTGTAGCCGCGCCGTGTAAGCAACACGGCCGAAACCCCGCAGAGCCTATGGAGGGGGAATTTTGGTTTCCTTTAACCATTTGCTTGTTTTTGCGCTGGATGACGTCCGCTATGCGCTGCTGCTGGCCAGCGTCGAGCGGGTGGTTCGCGCCGTGGAAATCACGCCCCTCCCGGACGCTCCGGACATTATCCTGGGGGTGATTAACGTCCAAGGTCGAATAGTGCCGGTGGCCGACATCCGCAAGCGCTTTCGGCTGCCCGCGCGGGGAATCGCCCTCAGCGACCAAATCGTCATCGCCCATATCCCCAGTCGCCCCTTCGCGCTCGTGGCGGATACGGTTTACGGCATTGTGGAATGCCCCGAGCGGGAGATCATCGCCTCGGAGCGGATTCTCCCCGGCCTGGAATATGTGGAGGGCATCGTAAAAATCGACAGTGGCATGATTCTCATCCACGATCTGGACAAGTTCCTCGCCCTGGATGAAGAAAAATCCCTGGAACAGGTAATGAAAAATGCCTGAGGCCAATGCCCGAATGGTTCTGCAAGATTCGCTTTTGTCCCGCCTGAGCGAGGCTCTTGCCGCCCAGATGGGCCTGCACTTTCCGAAAGAGCGCTGGCGCGATCTGGAGCGCGGGATTGCCGCCGCCGCCCGCGACTTCCATCTCCCGGATGCGGAAGCGTGCGCGCGCTGGCTCCTATCCGCGGCGCCGGCGCGAGATCAGATCGAGGTTCTCGCCAGCCACCTGACCGTGGGGGAAACCTATTTCTTCCGCGAGCCGCGGAGCTTCGAGATCCTTGAGCAGCAGATCCTGCCGGAACTCATCCGTTCCCGCCGCGATGGGGAACGGCGCCTGCGGATCTGGAGCGCCGGCTGCGCAACGGGCGAGGAGCCCTATTCCATCGCCATGCTCCTCGACCGGCTGATCCCCGATCCCGGGGAATGGAACGTCACCCTTCTGGCGACCGACATCAACCCGCGTTTCCTCGGAAAGGCGGCGGAGGGCGCGTACGGCGCATGGTCGTTCCGCGGCACGCCGGACTGGATCCGGGAGCGGTATTTCAAGACGCGGCGGGATGGGCGCTTCGAGCTGGACCCGCGCATCAGAAAGCGCGTGACGTTTTCCTATCTCAATCTCGCCGAAGACGCCTATCCGTCGCTCGCCGGGAACACCAACGCGATGGACGTGATTCTGTGCCGCAACGTGCTGATGTATTTCGCCGCGGAGCGCGCCGCGAAGGTCGCCGACGGCCTGCACCGCTGCCTTCTCGACGGCGGGTGGCTGATCGTCGGTCCGGCAGAAACTTCCCATACGCTGTTTTCCCGGTTCGCCACCGTCAATTTCCCCGGCGTGGTTCTGTATCGCAAGACGGCGCATGCCGGACCGCGGCCGGTCTTCGGGCAGCGGGTTTTGCCGCGCCAGGAGCCGTCGCCGCAGGCAGGCGTTGCGTCGCCGGAGCCCCTCGTCCAGAACCTCCCCATCCCGCGGGAGCCGCCGCGCGAGACGATCCGCGCGGAGGAGCCGGGATTGGACGGCAGGGCGCGGAGTTGCGCCAACGAAGGCCGGCTCGCGGAGGCGGCTAAGTGGTGCGAGCAGGCGATCGCCGCCGACAAGCTGAACCCGGCGCGCCATTATCTTCTCGCCAACATCCGGCGCGAGCAGGGGCAAAACGACGCGGCGGCGCAATCGCTCCAGCACGCGCTCTACCTCGATCCGGATTTCGTGCTCGCGCATTTCGCGCTGGGCAATCTTCGCCTGTCGCAAGGCCGGCGCCGGGAGGCGGAGCGGCATTTCGAAAATGCGCAGGCGCTGCTGCGCTCGCGCCCGCAGGACGAGATCCTCCCGGAAGCGGAGGGGCTGACCGCCGGCCGGCTCGGCGAGATCATCGCCTCTGTGCGCTCGATCCTGCCGCGCGCGAATAAGGAGCAGCCGGCATGAACGCCAACGAGTCAAGCTCGCGCGCGGCCGTGGATTGGCGCGAGGTCGAGCGGCGCATGGAGGCCGCCCGCGCCGCCGTCGAGCGCGTCTGGGCGCCGGCTCCCGAGGAAAGCAAACGCATCCTCAAGGCAAGGGCCCGGGCGCTCGCCCGGCAGCCCGAGCAGGCGGAGGCCGCCGGCGAGTACCTCGAAGTCGTCGAGTTCGTCCTGGCCTACGAGAACTACGCCGTCGAGACCCGTTACGTGCGCGAGGTGTATCCGCTGGAAAACCTGACGCCGCTGCCGTCCACGCCGGCCTTCGTGCTGGGCGTCGTCAACCTGCGCGGCGAGATCCTCTCGGTCCTCGACCTCAAGAAATTCTTCGAGCTGCCGGAGAGGGGACTCACTGATCTCAACAAGGTCATCGTCCTGGAATCCGGCGGCATGCTCTTCGGCATCCTCGCCGACGCCGTCGTGGGCGTGCGCCACGTTGCGGCGGCCGGAATCCAGCCGTCGCTGCCCACGCTCACCGGCGTGCGCGAGGCGTATCTCAAGGGCGTGAGCGCGGAGCGCACGGTGATCCTCGACGCGGGAAAGCTCCTGGCGGACGAAAAAATCATCGTCCGGGAACGGGTGGAAGGATAGGGAATCACTGAGCGAATTCGGCGGAACGGAGAACGGCCATGAAATGGTTCCTCGATTTGACCACGCGCGGCAAGCTGTTCGCCGCTTTTGGGCTGATGATCGCCCTCCTGGCGACAACGATCGCGAGCGCTTACCTCGGGATCGCGGCGATCCGGGAGTCGCAAAAAAACCTCTACGAGAAAGACTTCGCCAATGCCCTGGATCTGATGACCCTTCGCGCCGAGCAGAACGGAGTGCGGGCCGCGTTGCTCAGCATGATGGCGGTTACGCGGCAGTCCGAGCGGGATATCTGGCGTCAGGAGGTCAATCAGCGCAGCCAGGAAATCGCCGAAACCATGCAACGATTGCTGGAGCGCAACCGTAATGAACCGCGACTCTCCGCCCGGATCGAAGAGCTGAAGACGGTGGGCCGGGCGTTCGCGCAGACGCGCGATGCCGAAGTTATCCCGCTGATCCATGCGGGCAAGACGGAGGAAGCCAGGACGCTGGTGCTCGGCATCCAGGAAGAACGCTACGGCAAGATGCGCGCCATCGCCCAGGATCTGGGCGAGACGGCGGTGGAACGGGCCCGCGCCGCCGTGGAGGAATCCGAATTAAAGACGGCGCAAACGATGTTCCTATTCATCGCCCTCGGCATCGTGGCCGTGCTGCTGGCGGTGGCGCTGGTGCTGCTGCTTTCCCGGATCATCGCCGCGCCGCTCAGGACGATCTCCGGCATCGCCGGACAAGTGGCCGCGGGCGATCTCACCGTGAACGCTCCGCAGGACGATCGCGCCGACGAGGTGGGCGATCTTGCGCGTGCGTTCCGCGCGATGATCGAGAATCTGCGGCGCACGACGCGCGAGATCAACGAGAGCGTCGGCGTGCTCGCCTCTTCGTCCTCCGAGATCCTCGCCACCACCACGCAGGTGGCTTCGGGGGCGGCGGAGACGGCGACCGCGGTAAGCGAGACCACCGCCACGGTGGAGGAAGTGAAGCAGACGGCGCAGGTCTCGAGCCAGAAGGCGAAATACGTGTCCGAGAGCGCGCAGAAGGCGGCACAGGTCTCGCACTCGGGCAAAAAGGCGGTCGAGGACGCGACCCAGGGCATGCACCGCATCCAGGAGCAGATGGAGGCGATCGCCGGGAGCATCGTGCGGCTCTCCGAGCAGAGCCAGGCGATCGGGGAGATCATCGCCACCGTCAACGACCTGGCGGAGCAATCTAACCTCCTGGCGGTCAACGCCGCGATCGAGGCGGCGCGGGCGGGCGAGCAGGGCAAGGGCTTCGCGGTGGTGGCGCAGGAGGTAAAAAGCCTCGCCGAGCAGTCCAGGCAGGCGACCGCTCAGGTGCGCGCGATCCTCACCGACATCCAGAAAGCGACCAGCACCGCAGTGCTCGCCACCGAGCAGGGAACCAAGGCGGTGGAGGCCGGAGTGAAGCAGTCGGCCGAGGCGGGCGAATCCATCCGGCTGCTCGCCGAAGGCATCGCGGAGGCGGCGCAGGCGGCGACCCAGATCGCCGCTTCCAGCCAGCAGCAGATGGCGGGCATGGACCAGGTGGCCCTCGCCATGGAGAACATCAAGCAGGCCAGCAGCCAGAACGTCGCCGGCACCCAACAGGCGGAGGCCGCAGCGCAGCAACTGCACGAGTTGGGACAGAAACTGAGCGCCCTGATCGGGGGCAAGGCCGCCTGAGCCGGGGTGCTGTAGGGCGGGCTATGCCCGCCGGATCAAGCCTGCCCTGAGCCCTTCGATAAACTCAGGACAGGCTTGTCGAAGGGATGTCGGGCGCAGCCCGACCTACGGATGGTTTTACCTTTGAAATGGAAATGGAATAACTCGAAGAACCGTGGCCAGGAAGAACGACGAACTGCTGAAAAGACTCCTCGCGACCTTTCGCGTCGAGGCGGACGAGCATCTCCAGGCGATGTCGTCGGGACTGCTCGCGCTGGAGAAAATGCCGCAGGGAGAAGAACGGGCGGCGCTCATCGAGAAGGTCTTCCGGGAAGCGCACAGCCTGAAGGGCGCGGCGCGGGCCGTGAACCTCGGGGAGATCGAGGCGATCTGCCAGTCGCTGGAAAGCGTGTTCGCCGGGCTGAAGGGCGCGCGGATCGCCGTCTCGCCGCCGCTGTTCGATCTCTTGCACCAGGCGCTCAACGCTCTCGGCGGCTTGCTTGCCGCGGACGCCGCCGCGCCTGGGGCTCGCCCGCCGGCGATCGGGCCGCTGACCCGGCGGCTCGATGAGGCGTCCCAAGGGATGCCGCCCAAACCCGAAGCGCGCGCCGAATCTGCGGTGGCCGCTGACGTGCATCTCCCGCCTCCGGCGCCTGGCCTGGCGTCTGGGACGGTCAGGGTCTCCACCGCGAAACTCGACGCGGTGATGCGGCAGACCGAGGAGTTGCTGTTGCCGCGGCTGGCGGCTGGCCAGCGCGCCGGCGATCTGCGCGAGACCGCGGCCGCGCTTGCCGCCTGGAAGAAACAGCGGGCGCGGATTCAACCGGCGCTGCGGCTGATCGAACAAGCGCTCGGGCGAAGCGGCGCGGCGAACCGCGCCGCCGGGGCGCAGCACGAGTTCGCGAAGCTGCTCGAATATCTGGATGAGGAAGACCTGTTCCTGAAAACCCTCGAAGGCCGGCTGGCGCGGCTCACAAAGTCCGCCGAGCGCGATTGGCGCATGCTATCCGGTATGACCGGCAGCCTGCTGGAAGAGGTGAAAGAGATGCACCTGCTGCCGTTCGCTTCGGCGATCGAAATTTTTCCGCGCTTCGTGCGCGATCTTGCGCGCGATCGGGGCAAGGAGGTGGAGCTACTCGTTCAGGGAGGCGAGATCGAAATTGACCGGCGAATCCTGGAAGAGTTGAAAGACCCGCTCATCCATCTGCTCAGGAACTGCATTGATCACGGCATCGAGGCGCCGGCGGCGCGCGGGGAAAAGCGCAAGCCGGCACACGGAACGATCGCGCTTTCGATCTCGCAGCGGGACGGCGGCAAGGTCGAGATTCTCGTCGCCGACGACGGCGCGGGCATTGACGCGGCCAGGGTGAAAGCGGCGGCCCTCAAGCTCGACTTGGTTTCCGCCGAGGAGGCGGAGCGGCTCGGCGAAGCGGAGGCGCTGGCGCTCGTGTTCCGGTCCGGCGTTTCCACCAGCCCCATCATCACCGATGTCTCCGGGCGCGGGCTCGGACTCGCGATCGTGCGGGAAAAGATCGAGCGGCTGGGCGGCACGGTCGCGATCGAGTCGCACCCCGATACGGGAACGCGCTTTCGGATCGTCCTGCCGCTGACGCTCGCCACCTTCCGCGGCGTGCTGGTGCGCGCCGGCGGGCAGCTTTTTGTCATTCCGGCGGCGAGCATCGTCCGAGCGGCGCGGGTGGCCGCAGGGGACATCCGGACGGTGGAAAACCGGGAAACGATCACGCTCGGCGGGCAGGCGGTTGCGCTGGCCGGCTTGGACGATGTGCTGGAGCTGCCGCGCAACGGAGCGACGGGAGAATCGGCGGGCCATGCGCAGGCGCTCGTACTCGGCCTGGGCACAGAGCGCATCGCGTTCCGGGTGGACGAGGTTCTCGGGGAGCAGGAGGTGCTGGTCAAGACGCTGGGTCCGCAGCTCGCGCGCGTGCGCAACGTCACCGGCGCGTGCGTGCTCGGGACCGGCCAGGTAGCGCCGGTGCTCAATGCGGCCGATCTCATGAAATCGGCCGTGAAACGGGCGGCGCCGCCGCTCGCCCCCGCCGTGGAAGAGCCCGCCGGAGCGCAGCAACGCGCCATTCTGGTGGTGGAGGACTCGATTACCTCGCGGGCGTTGCTCAAGGGGATACTCGAATCCGCCGGCTACCGGGTCGTCACCGCGGTGGACGGCAGCGATGCCTACACCGCGCTCAAGACCGAAACCTTCGATCTGGTGGTCTCCGACGTGGAGATGCCGCGCATGGACGGGTTCGACCTCACCGCGAAGATACGCGCCGACAAGAGCCTGTCGGAATTGCCGGTGGTGCTGGTCACGGCGCTGGAATCGCGCGAGCATCGCGAGCGCGGCATTGACGCCGGCGCCAATGCCTACATCGTGAAAAGCAGCTTCGATCAGAGTAATTTGCTGGAGGTGGTTCGGAGGCTGATTTAGCAAGAAGCAAGAGGCAAGAGGCAAGAGGCGGGAGGCGGGAAGAAGAGCGAGCAACAGGGGGGTGCGAGGCAATGATTCAATCGTACAAGGACCTTCAGGTTTTTCGGCTTTCGTATGAGCTTGCGATGGAGGTGTTCCGGTTGACGAAGAAGTTTCCGAAAGAGGAGTTGTACTCGCTCACCGATCAGGTGCGTCGGTCCTCGCGGTCGGTGACCGCGAACATCGTCGAGGGCTGGTCCAAGAGGCGTTACGAAAATGTGTTCAAGCGGCACCTGCTCGACGCCATCGGATCGTCCGATGAAACCAAGGTGTGGCTGGCTTTCGCCGCCGACTGCAAGTACATCACGAGCGATGAACGCCAAACCTTAACGGGGAGATTCGACGAACTCGGCAAGATGCTCCATCGGCTGTTCGAAAACTGGAAGACATACGCCGTGGAGAAAGTATCATGATGTGGGAAACCGGAAGCAAGATGCAAGAAGCAAGAAGCAGGACTTGCTTCCCGCGCTCCCGCATCTTGCTTCCTGCTTCTTGCTTCTTGCATCTTGCTTCCGGCCTCTGGCCTCTTGCATCCTGCTTCCCGGGGAACCCATGATCAAGGTCCTAATAGTGGAAGATTCCCTCGTGGTGCGCGAGTTTCTCGTTCACATTCTCGGCGCGGACCCCGAGATCGAAGTCGTCGGCGCGGCGCACGACGGCGAGGGCGCGCTGGAGGCCGTGCGGCGCTGGCGGCCCGACGTGATCACCATGGACATCCACATGCCCAAAATGGACGGGTTGGAGGCCACGCGCCGGATCATGGAAACCGAGCCGACGCCCATCGTCGTCGTAAGCGGGAGCACGGACCCTGGGGAGGTGGCGACGACGCTCGATGCGCTGGAGGCGGGCGCGCTGGCGGTGCTGCGCCGCCCGGCGGGAGTCGGCCATCCGGAGCATGAGGCCACGGCCCGTGAACTGGTGCAGATGGTGAAACTGATGTCGGAAGTCAAGGTGGTGCGGCGCTGGCCGCGGGCGCGGCGCGGAACTCCGCTCCCACGCCCGACGGAGATGGGCCTTGCGCAGGAGCCGGCGAAAGTCCGGCTCGTGGCCCTCGGCGCCTCGACCGGCGGCCCGCCCGTGCTCCAGACCATTCTTGCCGCGCTGCCCAAGGATTTTCCGGCGCCGATCGCGATCGTCCAGCACATGGCGGCGGGATTCATCGGCGGGTTCGTCGAGTGGCTGGCGCACTCTTCCCGCCTGCCCGTGCATCTCGCCACCCACGGCGAATTCATGCTTCCCGGCCACGTCTACGTCGCGCCTGACGAGCGCCAGATGAAGGTCGAGCGCGGCGGAAGGATCGCCCTGACCGGGGGCGAACCCGAGAACGGACTGCGGCCCTCGGTTTCGTATCTGTTTCGTTCGGTCGCCGAGGTCTACGGCTGCGACGCCGTCGCCGGCCTGCTCACCGGCATGGGACGCGACGGCGCCGAGGAGTTGCGGCGGCTAAAGGAGAAAGGCGCCGTCACCTTCGCCCAGGACAAAGACAGCTCGGTGGTTCACGGCATGCCGGGCGAGGCGATCCGGCTCGACGCGGCGATGCTGGTGCTGCCGCCGGAGAAAATCGCCCCGGTGCTGGCAAATCTGGCAAACCATAGAGGCAACACGAGGCGCGATCCATGAAACCCAAAAAGAATACAAACAGCGGCGTGGAAATCCTCATCGCCGAGGACAGTCCGACCCAGGCGGAACAACTGCGCTACCTGCTCGAGGAGCACGGCTTCGCGGTCACGGCCGCGCCCGACGGCAAGCAGGCCCTGGCGGCGGCCCGCCGGCGCAAGCCGACGCTCGTCATCAGCGACGTCATGATGCCGGAGATGGACGGCTTCGCGTTGTGCCGGGAGATCAAGCGCGACGAGCGGCTCAAGGACATTCCGGTGATCCTGCTCACCTCGCTCTCCGACGTGCGGGACATCATGCAGGGCTTGGAGTGCGGCGCCGACAATTTCATCCGCAAGCCGTACGAGGAACGCTACCTGCTCGCCCGCGTTGATTACCTGCTGATGAACCTGGAGCTGCGCAAAAGCCAGAAGATGCGCATGGGGGTGGAAATCTATCTCGGCGGGCGCAAGCACTTTATCAGCGCCGAGCAGCAGCAGATCGTGGACCTGCTGATCTCGATCTACGAGGAGGCGATCCACATCAACGAAGAGCTGAAGGAGCGGCAGCGCGAGCTGGCGTACTCGAATCGCTCGTTGAGCGGGCTTTACCACGTTGCGGAGGGGCTGAACCGCGCGGTGGGCGAGCGCGAGGTGTGCGAGAAGGCGCTCGAGCACGCGATGGAGCTGCCGGGGGTGCAGGCCGGATGGATTTCCCTGTGGGAGCAGGAGAACAACGCTTTCCGGACGGCGGCAGTGCGCAACCTTCCTCCTGCGCTGCTCCGGGAAGGCGCGATGGAGGGCGAGTGCGAGTGCCGGCGCCGTTTTCTCGCGGGAGAGCTGGACCGCGTCACCAATATCCTGGAGTGCGAGCGGCTGAAAGGCGCCTCGGGCGACACGCAGGGCCTGCGCTACCACGCCAGCGTGCCGTTGTGGATCGGCGACCGGAGCCTGGGCATTCTGAGCCTGGTGGGAGCCGAGCAGGGCCTGTTCCAAGACGGCGAGCTGGAAACGCTCTACGGGGTCGGGCACCAGGTGGGCATCGCGCTGGAGCGCGCCCGGCTGCACGAGCGCCTGGAGCAACTGGTGGAGCAGCGCACCGCCGCGCTCACCGCCGAGATCGCCGAGCGCAAGAAAGTGGAGGCGGCGCAGGCGCGGCTGGTGGCGATTCTCGACGCGACCAGCGATTTGGTCGGCATCACCGATTCCCGGGAGAGAATCATCTATCTCAACGCCGGCGGGCGCGGGATGCTGGGGATCGGCCCGGAGGAAGACCTTTCCATAAGCACCATTGCCGATTACTGTTCCGCGGAGCAGCGGGATCTCGTCCTCACCAAAGCCATCCCGGCGGCGGTGCGGGACGGGGCGTGGTCCGGGGAGACCCAGGTGCGCTCCCGCGACGGCCACGATATCCCAGTCTCCCAGGTCATCCTCGCCCACAAGGATGAGAGCGGAAATCTACGCTACCTTTCTACCATCGCCCGCGACATTACCTTGAGCAAAAAACAAGAGGCGCGGATCATGCGCCTCAACCGCGTGTACCACGTGTTGAGCGGCATCAACGGCACGATCGTGCGCGTGCGCGACCGGCAGCAGCTTTTCGAGGATGCCTGCCGCATCGTGGTGGAGCACGGCAAGTTCATTTTCGCATGGATCGGCACGCTCGACGCAGGCACGCAACAGGTTACGCCGGTCGCCAGGGCGGGACACGAGGATGGCTACCTGTCGCGGATCAATCTCAGCGCGCGGGAGGATGCCCCGGGAAGCTGCGTGTTGATCGCGCGCGCCCTCACCCAGGCGGCGCCGGTGGTGTGCAACGACATCGCCTCGGATGAGCGCACGGAGGGATTGCGCTCCGAAACGCTCGCGCGCGGCTATCGTTCGGTGGCGGTGTTTCCTTTTATCGTCGAAAGCCAGCCGGTCGGCGTGGGCGTGATTTACGCGTCGGAGCCGGGCGTTTTCGACGAGGAGGAAATGAGGCTGCTCACCGAACTGGCCGGCGATATTGCGTTCGCGCTGGATCACCTCGAAAAGGAGCAGCGGCTCAATTACCTCGCCTATTTCGACGCCATCACCGGGCTTCCGAACCAGGCGTTGTTCCTGGAGCGTCTCGACCGGCACCTGGCCGGCGCGCGCAGTGACCGGAAAACATTTTCCGTGATCATGCTCGACCTCGACCGCTTCGGCGCCATCAACGAAACCCTCGGGCGGCAGGCCGGAGACGAACTGCTGCGCCAGTTCGCCCGGCGCCTGGAGCAGGCGCTCGAGGAAAGCGACGTGGCGGCGCGTCTCGCCGCCAACCGTTTTGGCATTGTCAGGCGAAGCGTGGACGACAGCACCGAGGTGGCCCATCTCCTCGAGCGGATTCTTCTCGATATCGAGGCACTGCCGTTCCGGGTGAACGGCAACGAGCTGCGGATCTCGGTCCGGGCCGGAATCGCCCTGTTCCCCGCCGACGGCGCGGATGCCGATGGCCTGTACCGCAACGCCGAGGCGGCGCTGAAAAAGGCCAAGCTCTCGGGAGACAAGTATCTGTTCTACACCGCCGAGCTCAACGCCCGGGTGGCCGAAAACCTGGCGCTCGAAAACAAGCTGCACCGGGCGCTGGAGCAGCGGCAACTAGCGCTGCATTACCAGCCGAAAATTGATCTCGGGACGGGACGGATCAGCGGGCTGGAGGCGCTGATGCGCTGGAACGATCCCGAGGCCGGGCTGGTGCCGCCGGTGAGGTTTATCCCCATCCTCGAGGAAACCGGGCTGATTCTCGAGGCCGGCCGCTGGGCCATGGAGCAGGCGATCGAGGATTGGGGAAAGTGGCGGGCGAGCGGCCTGCGGCCTCCGCGCGTCGCCGTCAACGTCTCGGCGATCCAACTGCGGCAGAAGGATTTCGTCGCCACGGTCGAGCGCATGCTGAGCGGCGCGGAAGACACGTCCGGCGCCCTGGAGCTGGAGATCACCGAGAGCCTGATCATGCAGGACATCGAAGCAAACATCGCCAGGCTCAAGGCCGTCCGGGACATGGGGGTCGGGGTGGTGATCGACGACTTCGGCACCGGCTATTCCTCGCTTAGCTATATCGCCAGGCTGCCGATCAACGCGCTGAAGATCGACCGGGCGTTCATCGTCAACATGACGGGCAAGCCGGACGATCTGAGCATCGTCTCCACCATCATCTCCCTGGCGCATTCCCTGAATCTGAAGGTTGTCGCCGAGGGGGTCGAGACCGAGGAGCAGGCGAAGCTCCTGCGGCTGCTCAAGTGCGACGAAATGCAGGGATACCTGTTCAGTCCGGCGGTGCCCGCGGAGCAGATCGAGCGCTTCCTGCGGGAGAAGAAATCGCTGCCAGGGTAAACCGGGGAAATAAACTGGGGCTATCTCTAGCGTTTTTGCCCATCCGCCATGCCCAACCGACTCATCGACGAAACCAGCCCCTATCTTTTGCAGCACGCCCACAACCCGGTGGACTGGCATCCCTGGGGAGCGGAAGCCTTCGCCCTGGCCCGGCAACAGGACAAGCCGGTGCTGCTGTCGGTGGGCTATTCGGCCTGCCACTGGTGCCACGTCATGGCCCACGAATCCTTCGAAGACCCGCAAACCGCGGCCCTCATGAACGAATTGTTCGTCAACGTCAAAGTGGACCGGGAAGAGCGCCCCGACGTGGATCAGATCTACCAGAACGCCCACGCTCTGCTGACTCACCGCAACGGCGGCTGGCCCTTGACGATGTTCCTCTCCCCGGACCAGCGGCCGTTTTTCGGCGGCACCTATTTTCCCCGGGAGCCGCGCTATCAACTGCCGGGGTTCAAGGAGCTGTTGCGCCGGGTGGCGGAAGCCTACCGCGCCCAGCGGGAGGAGATCGCCCGGCAGAACGAATCCTTGCTGGAAATTTTGAGGAACACCCTGCCTCGCGGGCAGCCGGCTTCGGAACCCTGGTCGGAGCAGCCCCTACAACAGGCCCTGGAAGAATTGGAACGCATTTTCGACGGCGTCCACGGTGGTTTCGGCGGCGCCCCCAAGTTTCCCCACCCCGCCGAATTGGATTTCTGCCTGCGCCGCCACGCCCAAACCGGCGACCCCCAGGCCCGCCGCATCGCTGTCTTCACCTTGGAAAAGATGCTCCGGGGCGGCGTCTACGACCAATTGCGGGGCGGCTTCTACCGCTACAGCGTGGACGGCCAGTGGACCATTCCCCACTTCGAAAAAATGCTCTACGACAACGGGCCGCTGCTACGGCTGCTGGCCGACGCCGGGCAGCTCAGCGGCGATCCTTTGTTCCGGGGAGCGGCGGAACAAACGGCGGCCTGGGTGATGGAGGAGATGCAAGCTCCGGAGGGGGGCTACTACGCCACCCTGGACGCCGATTCGGAGGACGAGGAAGGCAAGTTCTACCTCTGGACGCCCGAGCAAGCCGCGGCGTTGCTGAATCCCGAAGAATACGCGGTGGCCGCGCCCTATTTCGGCCTGACGGACGCCCCCAACTTCGAGAACCACGCCTGGCATCTCACGGCCCGCTCCCCCCTGCGAACCGTCGCCGAATCCCTGGGCAAGAGTTCGGACGAATGTGAGCACCTGCTCGCATCGGCTCGCGACAAGCTGCTGCAGGCCCGCGGCGGGCGAGTGGCGCCGAGCCGGGACGAGAAAATCCTCACCGCCTGGAACGGCCTGATGATCGCCGGCATGGCCCGGGCCGGGCGTGTTTACAACCAGGCCGCCTGGGTGGCCTCGGCGCGGCGGGCGGCGGATTTCCTGCGGCGCACCGCCTGGCGCGACGGGCGGCTGTCGGCTTGCCACAAGGACGGCCGGACCCGCTTCAACGGCTACCTGGACGACTACGCCTTTCTGCTGCAAGGACTGCTGGAATTGCTGCAGGCCGAATTCCGCGCCGAGCATCTGGCTTTCGCCCGGGATCTGGCCGAAGCGCTGCTGGAGCGCTTTCACGACCCCGAAGCCGGCGGCTTCTTCTTCACCAGCCACGACCACGAACCCCTCATCCACCGGCCCAAGCCCGCCGAGGACAACGCCACTCCCTCGGGCAATGGAATCGCCGCCGGCGCCTTGCAGCGCCTTGGCCATCTGCTGGGCGAACCCCGCTACCTGGAGGCGGCCGCCACCGCCCTGAAGCTCTTTTACCCGGCGCTCACCCGCCACCCCAGCGCCCACTGCACCCTGCTCAGCGTTTTGGAGGAGGCCCTGGAGCCGCCGACGGTGGTGATCCTGCGCGGCGAATCGGCCACCCTCGAGCCTTGGGACGCGGCCCTGGCCGGCCTTTACCTGCCCCATGCCTCGGTGTTCCGCATCCCGCCGTCGGCCGCGAACCTGCCGGCGGCCTTGGACAAACCCGCGATTCCAGGAGCGGTCAACGCCTGGGTGTGCCGGGGCGTTATCTGTCTGTCCCCCATCGTTGAGCCCGAGCGCCTGGTGGAGGTTCTCAAGGAGCCGGGGAAAAGCTAGAATGGCAGGCGTTTTTAATCGTGGTTCATTTTTTAATTTAGGAGACGAAGGTATCATGAAAAGCAAACTGATGATCTTGGCAGCGGGTCTGATGGCGGCGGCCGGCGGGGCGCAAGCCGCGGTGGACGCCAAAGCCGCGGAAGCCCTGGCGCAAAAGAGTAACTGCCTGGCCTGCCACACCGTGGACAAGAAGCTGGTGGGCCCGGCCTACAAGGACATCGCGGCCAAATACAAGGGCGACAAAGGCGCGGAAGCCAAGCTGATCGAGAAGGTCAAGAAAGGCGGCAGCGGCGCCTGGGGAACGATTCCCATGCCTCCCAACCCCCAGGTCAAGGACCCGGACCTCAAGACCTTGGTGGAGTGGATTCTGTCCATCAAGTAGCGGAATTCGCTTTCGCGAAAAAAGCCGGTGGTTCAGCCGGCTTTTTCATGTCCGGAATCCGCCAATGGAGGCGGGTCCGGCCCGAGCGCTGAAATTGACAAGCGTGGAGGGTATTCTCATAATCCTCGCAGCATCCACAGTCTGTCATTAATCAAAGAGGAAACAGATGAAAATCGCAAACCGATGGGGACTCGCCCTCGCCATGGTCATTTTCGCGGGCTTGACCGGTTGCGGTAAAAAAGAGGAACCGCCGGCTCCGGCTCCCGCCGCCCAACCCGAAGTGACGGTCAAGATCGGTCACGCCGCGCCGCTGACGGGGCCCCAAGCCCACCTGGGCAAGGACAACGAAAACGGCGTGCGGCTGGCCATCGACGAGCTCAATGCCCAGGGCCTGGAAATCGGCGGGGCCAAGGTCAAATTCGAGTTGCTGAGCGAAGACGATCAGGCCGATCCCAAGACCGGCACCCTCGTCGCCCAGAAGCTCATCGATGCCAAGGTGAGCGGGGTCATCGGCCACCTCAACTCCGGCACCACCATCCCGGCTTCCAAGCTCTACAACGACGCCGGCATTCCCCAAATCTCCCCCTCCGCCACCAACGTGACCTACACCCAGCAGGGCTTCAACACCGCCTTCCGGGTGATGGCCCACGACGGCCAGCAGGGCAAGGTGCTGGGCGAGTTCGCGGTCGCCAAGCTGGGCGCCAAGAAAATCGCCATCATCGACGACCGCACGGCCTACGGCCAAGGGCTGGCCGACGAATTCGAGAAAGCCGTCAAGGGCGCGGGGGCCTCGGTAGCGGCCCGGGAGTTCACCAACGACAAGGCCACCGACTTCATGGCCATCCTCACCAAGATCAAGGGCAAGCGTCCCGACTTGGTGTTCTATGGCGGCATGGATGCCCAGGCCGGCCCCCTGGCCAAGCAGCTCAAGAGCCTGGGAATCAAGGCCAAGCTGTTGATGGGCGACGGCGGCAGCACGCCGGAATTCGTCAAGCTGGCCGGCGACGGCGCGGAAGGAGCCTATAGCTCGCTGCCGGGAGTGCCCTTGGCCCAAATGCCCGGCGGCCAAGCCTTCGGCGATAAATTTACCGCCAAGTACGGCCAGATCCAGCTTTACGCTCCGTATTGCTACGATGCCGTGTACGTGATGGTGGAAGCCATGAAAAAGGCTAATTCGACGGAGCCCGCCAAATATCTGCCGGAACTGGCCAAGATCGCCTACAAGGGAGTGACCGCCGACATCAGCTTCGACGACAAGGGCGACATCAAGGGCGGGGCCATTACCCTTTACCAGGTAAAAAACGGCAAGTGGGAAGTGCTGGAAACCATCGGCGGCGCCGCTCCCGAGTCCGCTCCCGCCCCCGCGGCAGCGGACGGCGCGGCGAAAACTCAATAACCCGCCGCTAAAGAGGCGGCGCGAAAACGTCACCGGCGGCACCTTCGGGTGCCGCTTTTTTTGGAGCCCATCGGCCCTTGGACATTTTTATCCAGCAATTGGTCAACGGCGTGGTGCTGGGCAGCATCTACGCCCTGGTGGCCCTGGGCTATACCCTGGTGTACGGCATCCTCGGGCTGATCAATTTCGCCCACGGCGAGCTGGTGATGGTGGGAGCCCTGGTGGCCTTGTCGGTGGTGCGAACCCTCAGCCCGCTGCTGCCTGGACTACCGGGCTGGGTCTTGGCGCTGCTCGGCACCGCCGTGGCGGCGGGCGTCTGCGCCTTGTTGGCGATCCTGATCGAGCGCGTGGCGTATCGGCCGCTGCGCCATGCGCCGCGCCTGGCGCCGTTGATTACCGCCATCGGCGTTTCCATCGCGCTGCAGAATCTGGCGATGGTAATCTGGGGCCGCCAGTATCACTCCGTGCCGCCCTTGCTGCCGGCCGCTTCCCATCAATTCGCCGGGGCCGCCATCACCGAGGTGCAAATCCTCATCGTTGCGTTGGCCGCCCTCTTGATGGCCGGGCTCATCGGGCTGGTCCATCGCACCCGATTGGGACGGGCCATGCGGGCCTGCGCCGAGAATATCCAGGTAGCGGAGCTGATGGGGGTCAACGTCAACGCCATCGTCGTCGCTGCCTTCGTCATCGGCGCGGTCCTGGCGGCGGTGGCGGGGGTCATGGTGAGCGCCAATTATGGCCTGGCCCACTACCACATGGGATTCCTGCTGGGGCTCAAGGCTTTCACCGCGGCCGTGCTGGGCGGCATCGGCAACGTGGGGGGAGCCATGCTGGGAGGATTGCTGTTGGGCATCATGGAAAGCCTGGGCGCCGGTTATCTCGAAGACCTCAGCGGCGGCTTCCTGGGCAGCCACTATCAGGATGTGCTGGCCTTCTTCGTGCTGATCCTGGTGCTGGTGTCGCGGCCCTCCGGACTGCTGGGGGAGCGGGTGGGGCAGCGGGCATGAAGCGCCGGTGGACGCTGTGGATCGCTTATGCGCTGCTGGCCGCGGCGCTGGCGGCGCTGCCTTTCTTGGTGGAGCAAAACCTGGGCCGCACCTGGGTCCGCACCCTGGACTTCGCCCTGCTGTACATCATGCTGGCCCTGGGGCTGAACATCGTGGTGGGCTACGCCGGACTGCTGGATCTGGGCTATATCGCTTTCTACGCGGTGGGGGCCTATGCCTATGCCTTGCTGGCTTCCCCCCACTTCGGCATCCACGGGCCGTTCTGGGCGCTGCTGCCCCTGGGGGCGATGCTTGCCGCCTTGTTCGGCGCGCTGCTGGGGGCGCCGACTTTGCGGCTGCGGGGGGATTACCTGGCCATCGTCACCCTGGGCTTCGGCGAAATCGTCCGCATCTTTCTCAATAATCTCAACGCTCCCGTCAACATCACCAACGGCCCCCAGGGAGTCAATCTGGTGGACCCCATCCGACTCGGCAATTGGTCGTGGGGGCGCTCCCAGAGCTGGCTGGGCGTGGAATTCAGCAGCGCCCAGCTCTACTACTACGTGTTCTTGGCGTTGGCCTTGCTGATTATTCTCGCCAGCCTGCGGCTGGAGAATTCCCGCATCGGCCGCGCCTGGGAAGCCATCCGGGAAGACGAGGTGGCGGCGGCGGCGATGGGCATCAACACCCGCAACATCAAGCTGCTGGCCTTCGCCATGGGGGCTTCCTTCGGCGGCGTGTCGGGGGGGCTGTTCGCCAGCTTCCAGGGCTTCGTCAGCCCCGAGAGCTTCGGCTTGATGGAATCCATCACGGTGCTGTGCATGGTGGTGCTGGGGGGCATGGGCCACATCCCCGGCGTGATTCTCGGCGCGCTGCTGCTGACGCTGATGCCCGAGGTGTTGCGCCATACCATCGTGCCGCTGCAAAAAACCCTGTTCGGCCAAGTGGTGGTGGACGCCGAGGCGGCTCGCATGCTGCTGTTCGGACTGGCGCTGATTTGGGCGATGCAGTGGCGGCCGGCGGGCTTGTGGCCCTCCCCGACGCGGCGCCGGGAGCTGGCCCGGCGGCAGCAGCCGGAGGCGGGCCCGTGAACCAAGCGGCCGTGCCGCTGCTGCTGGCCGAAGGACTCGGCAAGCGTTTCGGCGGAGTGCAAGCCCTGCAAGACGTGAGCTTCGAGCTACGCGCCGGCGAAATCTTCGGCCTCATCGGCCCCAACGGCGCCGGCAAGACCACGCTGTTCAATTTGCTCACCGGCATCTATCGTCCCGACCAGGGCCATATCCGTTTCGCCGGCCGGGAGCTCGGCGGCCGCAAACCCCACGAGATCGCCCTGGCGGGAATCGCTCGCACCTTTCAGAACATCCGGCTGTTCGCCCATCTTACCGCCCTGGAGAATGTCATGATCGGCCGCCACGGCCGCACCCGGGCCGGAGTGCTGGGAGCGGTGCTGCGGCCGGCTTGGGTGCGGGCCGAGGAGCGAGCCATCCGCGACCACGCCTTGCAATTGTTGGATGATGTGGGGATCGCGTCGCGGGCCGACTCCTTGGCCCAGCATCTGTCCTACGGTGACCAGCGGCGCCTGGAAATCGCCCGGGCCTTGGCCACCCAGCCCAAGCTGCTGGCCTTGGACGAACCGGCGGCGGGGATGAACGGGGCCGAGACCACGGAACTCAAGACGCTGCTGCAACGCATCCGCGGCACGGGAGTCACCCTGCTGCTGGTGGAGCACGACATGAAACTGGTGATGGGCTTATGCGACCGGGTGATGGTGCTGGACTACGGCCGCAAGCTTGCCGAAGGACTCCCGGCCGCGGTGCGGGCCGATCCCCGGGTAGTGGAAGCCTATCTGGGAGCGGAGGCGTGAGCCTGCTGGAAGTGCGGGGCTTGCAAGTGGCCTACGGCGGCATCCGGGCGGTGCGGGGCATCGACCTGGACGTCCCGGAGGGCGAGGTGCGCTGCCTCATCGGCGCCAACGGCGCGGGCAAGACCAGCACTTTGAAAGCGCTATCCGGATTGCTGACGCCGGCCGCCGGCGGAATTCGCTACGACGGGCAAGACATCGTGGGCATCCCACCTCACCGGCTGGTGCGGCAAGGCTTGGCAATGGCGCCGGAGGGACGAGGCATCTTCGGCCGCCTGACGGTGCTGGAAAATTTACAGATGGGGGCTTATTCGCAAACCGGATCGGCCCGCATCCAAAGCAGTCTGGAACGCGTCTTCGAGTTGTTTCCCCGCTTAGCTGAGCGGCGCCGGCAAACCGCCGGAACCTTGTCGGGGGGCGAACAGCAGATGCTGAGCCTGGGCCGTGCCCTCATGGCCCGTCCCCGTCTCTTGCTGCTCGACGAGCCCACCATGGGACTGGCTCCCCGCATGGTCAGCGCGGTGTTCGATGCGCTGCGGCTGATCGCCGGGCAGGGAGTCACCTTGCTGCTGGTGGAGCAGAACGCGCGCATGGCCTTGCGGCTGGCGAATTACGGCTATGTGCTGGAGAGCGGAACCGTGGCCTTGCAGGGAACCGCGGAAACCCTGGCCGAAGACCCCAGGGTCAGGGAAGCCTACCTGGGCTAGGCGAAAGAATAGGGGAGCGGCGGGATTCCGGCCCCCCCGGGTCGACGGGATCCAGGTCGTAATTCACGCGCACCACCAGCCGGCTTTTCACCTTGCGGCCATCCTTTTCGCCCGGGGTGAAGCGGGCTTGCCGGAAAGCCGCGATGGCGGAGGCTTCGAACAGATCCTCCGGCTCGGCGCTCAGCACCGAAACATCGTCTACCGATCCCAATTCGTTGATCAGCAGCAACAGGGTCACCACCCCGCTTTGGTTCCGTTGGGCGGCTTGTTCCGGATAAGCCGGCTCGACGCGCTCCAGGGCGCGGGGATAAACATCCAGTTGGCGGGCTGGATAATAAGTGGGGTCGCCGATGAAGGGTACGCCACCCGGCGGTGGCGGCGGAGCCTGGGCGGTTTCCTCCGGTTGCGGCGTCGGCGGCGCAACCGGCTCCGCTTCGGGGGCTTCGATGGGAGACTTCGCATCGCTGGGAGCCGATGGCAGCGCGACAACGCTGGCCGAAGCCGGGATCAAGTGGGCCCGGATGGCCCAACGGCCGCCGGCGGGCGAGGCGGGCCGGGCGCCCACTCCCAGCATCAGCGCCAGGTGCAGCGCCACCGAGGCCGCCAAGGCCGCCGACAGCCGGAATGCCAGCGGGGCTTGGAGCGACTCGCGCAATCCGAGAAGCCCAGTTTTTTTCGCGATGCTCATCCAGGGGCGCGGGCCGGGGGCGATGCTCCCGCGAAAAATCAGCGGCTCGCCGCGTCCAGCGCCTTTTCCAACTGAGCCGCGGAGATAGCTCCGGGCACCCGTTGACCGTCGGCGAAAAACAGCGTGGGGGTGCCGGTGATCCGCAGTTTCTGGCCGAGCTTGACGATTTTGTCCACGGGGTTGTCGCACTTGTCGGTGGCCCTGGGGTTGGTTCCGGACAATATCAGATCTCCCCAGGCCTTGGCCGGATCGGCGGAACACCAGATGCGCCGTGCCTTCTCGGGCGCCGCCGGATGCAGGCTCTCGAGGGGATAGAGAAAAGTGTAAAGAGTGACATTGGTGACCTTGACCAGTTCTTCTTCCAGCCGCCGACAGAACGGACAATCGGGGTCGGAAAAAATCGCCAGCTTGCGCCGGCCGTCGCCTTTCACCGTCTTGAAGGCCCACTCCAGCGGCAGGCTGTCGAACTTGACGGCCGCCAGTTTTTTCCTGCGCTCCTCGGTGACGTTAGCCAGGTTGCGGGTTTCTATGATGTTGCCGTCCACCAGAAAACTGAAGGGCTCGTCGGTATAGAACACTTGCCCTTCCACCACGACTTCGTAAAGACCCAGGTACGGGGTGCGGGTAACGCTTTCCACCCTGGCCTTGGGAAATTTGGCCTGGAAGGCTTTCTTCACCGTGGCTTCATCGGCCCAGGCCCCGGCGGCACTTGCCGTCAGAGCCAGACTCAACAACAAACTTACTAAACCGCGCATGGTGATCCTTGAGGTTGTCCGGCTACGCCATGGCGGCGCGGGCCAGGAATTTTTTAAGGGGAGCCAGCCGGTCGGTGACCCGCAGCCCACAATCGCCCAACACAGCCATGGCCGGCTGGCGGCTGGCAAACATGCGCTGCAAGCCGTCGGTGGCCCACTGCACCCCCAGGATGTCTTCCCGGCGAGCCCGCTCGAAGCGGCGCAACACCCCCTCATCGCCGATGTCCTCCCGGGGACCACGCTCCGACAAAACCTTGGCTAGTTGCTCGGCATCCCGCAGGCCCAGGTTGACGCCTTGTCCCGCTAAGGGGTGAACGCCGTGGGCCGCGTCCCCCGCCAAGGCGAAGCGGGGTTTCACCAGCCGCTCCACGCGGCAAAAGCGCAAGGGAAAAGCCGCTGCGGGAGTAATGAGTTCCATATCCCCGAGGACCTGTCCGGAAGCCTCCGCCACGGCGGCGCATAATTCCGCGGAAGACATGGCCATCAATCGCTCCCCCTGATCAAGATTCGCCGACCAGACCATGGATACCCTCCGGCCCGGCAAGGGCAGCAGCGCCAGCACGCCATCCTCCCGGAACCATTGCCGGGCCATGCCCCGGTGGGCGCGGCCGCAGGCGAAATTGGCCACCACCCCGCGCTGGTCGTAGTCTCGTTCATGCCACGGCATCCCCGCCCACTGCCGAGCTTGGGAGCGGACGCCATCGGCCCCCACCGCCAGTCTGGCGAGCAATTCGCCACCATCCCCGAGTCGCGCCGCGATGCGATCCGGAAACCATTCCAACGATGTCGCCCGGGCCGGCCGGAACAGCCGCAAATGGGCTTGCCGCCTCAAAATGGGCTCCAGGGCGGATCGCATGGCCCGCTCTTCGACGATGGTGGCCAAAGCCCGGACGCCAGATCGGTAGGCGCTGAATTCCAGAGCGGGCTCGTTCCCGCGAGTAAAAATCAGCATGCCGGTGACCGCCGCGATACGCTCCCGAGGAATGGCGCTCCATGCTCCCCAGCGGTCCAGAAAAGCGCTCCGGCCCGGGCCGATCGCGTAAATCCGGCTGCCCCATTCGTGGGGTTCCGCTTCCGGTTCGCGGGGCTCCACCAGCGCCGTTCGCAACCCCTCCCCCGCCAAGGCAAGGCTCAGGGCCGAGCCCACCAGCCCGGCCCCCAGCACGATCACGTCATGCTCAATTTGTGCTGTCGATGACATAGCGCCCGATGATATTGCGCTGGATCTGGTTGGTGCCCTCGATGATCTGGGTGACGGCATCCCGAAAATAGCGCTCGATGGGGTTGTCCTTGGAAATCTCCGCCGCCCGCGGGGCGACCCGGTTGCGGGCCGCCGTCTCGATCATTTTCCGCAACTGCTGCTGGTCTTCCAAAGAAAAATGCGCTGCCATCGACTCCTCCTGAAAGCGCTATCCGAACAAACAAGCTTTGGTATGCATCACCGGGCTCAATCATGCAGCCCCCGGGACGGCGGCGCAACACCGCTGGCGCCGTTGTGCCGGGGACGCTAGAATTCAAGCCTTTCCCGTCGCGTTTTCACTGTGAGTTCTCAATCATGCCGCTATCCGCTTCTGCCCCTCGCAAGCTCAGCCATCACCGGACCATCCATTGCCGCGGCTATGAACGGGAAGACGGCCTGTGGGATATCGAGGGCCATTTGGTGGACGCCAAGACCTTCCCGGTTCCCTTCGCCCATCGGAACGGCATGATCCAGCCCGGCGAACCCATCCACGAAATGTGGGTGCGATTCACCATAGACCTGGATTTCTTGATCCATGACGTGGAGGCCGTCGCGGATTCCCACCCCCATAGGGCTTGCGGGGAAGTCCCGCCCCGCTTCAAGCGTCTCAAGGGACTCACCATCGGCCCGGGGTGGAAGAAAAAAGTCGGCGAGCTGCTGGGCGGAACCCAGGGCTGCACCCATTTGGTGGAGCTGCTGGGACCCTTGGCCACCACGGCCTACCAAACCCTTTACCCGTTTCGCAAGGAGCGGGACATGGCCGCCGGCACATACCGGCCGGCGGTGCTGGATACTTGCCATGCCCTGGCCAGCGACGGCGAGGCAGTGCGCATGCTCTGGCCGGAACACTACACCGGTCGCCGCGAAAAAGCCGGCTGAGCCGGCCTTTCCCGTTATTTCGCGTATTTGTGGAAGTCGGGCTTGCGCTTCTCGTTGAAGGCGGCCACTCCTTCCCGTGACTCGTCGGTGCCATAGTACAGCCGCACCGCCTCGAAGCCCAGGGCGCCGATGCCCCGGATATTTTCCGAGTCGGCGTTGAAGGAGCGCTTGGCGATGGCGATGGCAGTGGGGCTCTTCTCGGCCAGCTCGGCGCACCAGCGGTCCACCTCAGCGTCCAATTCCTCGTGGGGCACCACTTTGTTCACTAGCCCCATTTCCAGCGCTTCCTTGGCGCTGTAGCGGCGGCACATGTACCAGATTTCCCGGGCCTTCTTTTCGCCGACGCAACGGGCCAGGTAAGCGGTTCCGAAACCCGGATCCACCGAGCCTACCTTGGGGCCGACTTGGCCGAATTGAGCTTTCTCCGAAGCGATGGTCATGTCGCACAGCACCGCCAGCACGTTGCCGCCGCCGATAGCGAAACCCTGCACCTTGGCAATGACGGGGACCGCCGCGTCCCGAATCAGGGACTGCAATTCGTCCATGGGCAGTCCCAGCCGACCGCGGCCGCCGTAGCTGCCGGTGGCGCCGGAGGAGCCGTGGGCGGATTGGTCGCCGCCAGTGCAGAATGCCTTGTCGCCGGCGCCGGCAAGCACGATGGCGGAAACGCCCTTGTCGCAACTGGCATCCCGGAAGGCCAGAATCAGCTCTTCAACCGTTTGGGGGCGGACTGCGTTATAAACCTGGGGGCGATTGATAGTGATATAAGCCGTCCGATTCTTTTTTTGGTAGAGAACATCGGTGAATTCCATGTTGGGTTCCTTAGTGATGTGTTGAGTTCGTGAGACCTCGCCGCACCCAATCCGGCAGCGACCGAGGGAATCCCGATTATACCGTTCGGCCTTGGGACGGCGGCCTTGACATGCTAGAATACTGTTTCAAAAAGGATTGGCGGACTACCGCCGAATTGGCCTCATGATCAAACAGCGCACATTGCGCCGCATCATCGGCACCACCGGGGTCGGGCTCCATTCCGGCCGCAAGGTCACCCTGACCCTGCGGCCGGCCGCGCCCAACGCCGGCATCGTGTTTCGCCGCGTGGATCTGCCCGAGCCTCGGGAAATCCGCGCCGATCCTCTGCGCGTCGCCGATACCCGCTTGTCCACCTGCCTGGAACAAGACGGGGCGCGGGTTTCCACCGTGGAGCATCTGATGTCCGCCTTGGGAGGCTTGGGAATCGACAACGTTTATATCGACCTCAGCGGGCCAGAAGTCCCCATCATGGACGGCAGCGCGGCGCCCTTCGTGTTCTTGATCGAGTCCGCCGGGATCGAGGAACAGCCCGCGGCCAAGCGCTTTATCCGCGTTCTCGAACCGGTGGAAATCCGGGAGGGCGACAAATGGGCCCGACTGGCCCCGCATCCGGGCTTCCGCATGGAATTCAGCATCGACTTTCGCCACCCGGCTTTCCCCCCCCACACCCGCCACGGCGCCCTGGAGTTCAGCGCCGCCGCCTATGTGAAGGAAATCAGCCGGGCCCGCACCTTCGGTTTCGTCCAGGACGTCGAAGCCATGCGCGCCCAGGGGCTGGCCCTGGGGGGCAGCCTGGACAACGCCATCGTCATGGATGAGTACCGGGTTCTCAACAGCGACGGGCTGCGCTACGAAAACGAGTTCGTGAAACACAAAATGCTGGACGCGGTGGGCGACTTGTACCTGCTGGCCCATCCCTTGATCGGCCTGTTCAGCGCCCACAAATCCGGGCACGGCCTCAACAACCAATTGCTCAGAAAGCTGCTGGCCCAAGCCTCGGCCTGGGAATACGTGGAATTTCCCCGGCAAGAAGAGGCTCCGGCTTTTCTTGCCGGCTTGCTGCAACCGGCCGCTCACTGACCCTCGGCGGAAGATCGGCTTTTTCCGTCCCGGGCCGTCAAGCTGGCCACCGCCCGCTTCAGGGGCGAATCGGGAAGCCTCTCCTCCAACTGCCTTAAGGCCGACAAAGCCCGTTCGCTAAGGGGCGGGCGCTCCAGAGCAAGCGGCGGCGGATCATCCCAGGCAACTTGCACCGTCACCGAAATTCCTTTAACCTCAACCCCCTGATTTCTAAGCCCCAGCATCAAGCTTGGGATAAGTTGCCGCAATTTGGCCGCTACCGCCCCGTGGTCGACCCACACCGACAGGATACCGTCCCGAAAAATGCCGACACGGCTCGACCGCGCCAAGTCCGCGGGACACACCCGAGCGAATGCCTGCTGCAAAGACAGCAGCAAATGGGCCTGGGTCCGGTAGCCCCGTAATTCGGGGGATCCATCCAAGTAATCGGTCAGCCGGCGGGTGGCCACGATAAGCGGCTTTTTGGGAGGGGACGTGAATATTAATATTATTCTGGTTTCCGGCAACCTGGCAAAAACCCGAACCATTTCCTTGACCGGACTTCAGCTCTCTATCGCTGGACTGTTGCTGATCGCGCTGGCCGCCATCCTCGCCCTGGGCCTACTCCCAAGGCTGTCGCCCCCCTCCGCGGCGGCGAATATTTTCGGCGCCAAGGACGAGGCATTCTACTTGCGGGAAAGCCTCAACAAAATGGCCGCCAAGGTCGGGCAGATGCAAGCCCAACTGCATCGCCTGGATGCCCTCGGGGAACGGCTGGTCAAATTGGCCGGCTTGAAACCCCAGGAATTTCTATTCGACCAAGCTCCGGGAGCCGGAGGACCCTTCTCCGCCGGGTCGGCGCGTGAAATCAATTTCGCCGAACTGGGAGAGCGGCTCGACGCGCTGACCCGCGGCTTGGAGCAACGCAGCGACCGGCTATCCGTCCTCGATGCCTGGTTTACCGCCAGCCAGGGGCCAAAACAACTGATCCCCTCGGCCCTCCCGGTGCAAACCGGCTGGTACTCCTCCAATTTTGGCTGGCGCCTCGATCCCTTCAACGGTCAAAACGCTTTCCACGAAGGCATCGACTTCATGGCCGAGCCGGGAACCCCGGTATCCGCCGCCGCCGGAGGCGTGGTGGCCTACTCCGATTACCATCCTCAGTATGGTAATATGATCGAAGTCGATCACGGCAACGGCCTTGCCACTCGCTATGCCCACCTCTCCAAGCGGGGGGTAAAAACCGGGACGGTGGTGAAGATGCGGGAACAGATTGGGGAGATCGGGAACACGGGCCGCTCCACCGGAACGCACCTGCATTTTGAAGTCCGCCAACAAGGCGCCGCGCAAAACCCGGTCCGCTTTCTGCAACTGCCGGGATAGACCATCGCCGGATCCAGGCGATAGAGGCAAGGGACGCTGGGCCGCGTCCCTTGCCTCTATCGCTTTTTTTACAGGTTCGCAAAGCGCATCCTTTACACTCCATGATTCCATCCTTGCTCACCAAGATTTTCGGCAGCCGCAATCAGCGGTTGCTCAAGCGGTATTTCCAAGCCGTGCGGACCGTCAACGGCCTGGAAGACGCCATGACCCGGCTCACCGACGCCGAATTGCGGGCCAAAACCGAGCTTTTCAAAAAACGCTTCGGAGATGGGGAATCGCTGGATCAACTGCTCCCCGAGGCTTTCGCGGTGGCCCGGGAGGCCGGTCGCCGGGCGCTGGGGATGCGCCACTTCGACGTGCAGTTGGTGGGCGGCATGGCTTTGCACCAAGGCAAGATTTCCGAGATGCGCACCGGAGAGGGTAAAACCCTGGTGGCCACCCTGGCCGCTTACCTTAACGCCCTGGCCGGAAAAGGCGTCCACGTGGTAACGGTCAACGATTACTTGGCCAAGCGGGACGCCGAATGGATGGGCAAGCTCTACCGCTTTCTCGGGCTCACGGTGGGCGTCAATCTCAGCCAGATGGAGCATGTCGAGAAACAGGCCGCCTACGCCGCCGACATCACTTACGGCACCAACAACGAATTCGGCTTCGATTACCTGCGGGACAACATGGTGTATCAGGTCTCGGAACGGGTACAGCGGGAGCTGAACTACGCCATCGTCGATGAGGTCGATTCCATTCTCATCGACGAGGCCCGCACTCCCCTCATCATTTCCGGCCAAGCCGAAGACTCAACCGACCTCTATTATCAGATGAATGCCCTGATGCCCAAGCTCACCCGGCAGAAGGAGGAAGAGGGGCCGGGGGATTTCTCGGTGGACGAAAAATCCCACCAAGTGCTGCTCACCGAAGCGGGCCATGAACACGCCGAGGAGCTGCTCACCCAGGCCGGACTGTTGCCGGAAGGCGGCAGCCTCTACGCCGCCGCCCATATCGGCCTCATGCACCATCTCTACGCCGCGCTGCGGGCCCACAATCTATATCACCGGGATCAGCACTACGTGGTCCAAGACGGCGAAGTGATCATCGTCGACGAATTCACCGGGCGGCTCATGCCCGGCCGGCGCTGGTCCGAAGGACTGCACCAGGCGGTGGAGGCCAAGGAAGGCGTACCGATCCAGCGCGAAAACCAGACCCTGGCTTCCATTACTTTCCAGAATTATTTCCGTATGTACCGCAAGTTGGCGGGCATGACCGGCACCGCCGATACCGAGGCCTACGAATTCCAGCAAACCTACAACCTGGAAACGGTGGTCATTCCCACCCACCACCCGATGATCCGGGAAGACCGGATGGACCAGGTATTCCGTTCGGGCAAGGAAAAATTTCAAGCGGTCATCGCCGATATTCGGGATTGTCATCAACGGGGCCAGCCGGTGCTGGTGGGCACCACCTCCATCGAGACCAACGAATTCCTGGCAGGCTTGCTCAGCAAAGAGCAACTGCCCCACCAACTGCTCAACGCCAAGCAGCATGCCCGGGAAGCCGACATCATCGCCCAGGCCGGCCAGCCGGGCATGATCACCATCGCCACCAACATGGCCGGCCGGGGCACCGATATCGTGCTGGGGGGCAACCCGGAACCGGAAATCGCCCGAGTGGAAGCGGACGCCTCCCTGGACGAAGCGCAAAAAGCGTCCCGCGTCGAGCAACTGCGGACCGAGTGGCAGGCCCGTCACGATCAAGTGACGGGCCTCGGCGGGCTGCACATCATCGGCACCGAGCGCCACGAGTCCCGACGGGTGGACAACCAGTTGCGGGGCCGGGCCGGCCGCCAGGGGGATCCCGGTTCCAGCCGCTTTTACCTATCCCTGGAAGACTCTTTGCTGCGCATCTTCGCCTCCGATCGGGTGGCAGCCATCATGGACCGCTTGAAGATGCCGGAAGGCGAGGCCATCGAACACCCTTGGGTGACCCGCGCCATCGAAAATGCCCAGCGCAAGGTGGAAGCCCGCAACTTCGATATCCGCAAGCAATTGCTGGAATACGACGACGTCGCCAACGACCAGCGCAAGGTAGTCTACCAGCAGCGCAACGAACTCCTGGAGAGCGAGGACATTGCCGACGTGCTCGACAATCTGCGGCAAGGCGTCGTGAAAGAATTGTTCATTCAGCACATCCCGCCGGACAGCGTCGAGGAACAATGGGACATTCCCGGCCTGGAGCGGATACTGGCCGCCGAGCTGCAATTGTCGCTGCCCATCCAGCAATGGATGAAAGACGATCCCGGCCTCGACCCGGATGCCTTGCTGGCCCGCCTGACCGAGGCGGCCCATACCCACTACCGCGCTAAGCGGGAAAAAGTGGATCTCGCGGGGATGCGTCTCTACGAGCGGGCCGTCATGTTGCAAAGCCTGGACCAGCATTGGCGCGAACACCTGGCCGCCCTGGATCACTTACGCCAGGGCATCCATCTGCGCGGTTATGCCCAGAAGAATCCCAAGCAGGAATACAAGCGGGAAGCCTTCGAGCTGTTTTCCGCCATGCTGGATTCGGTGAAGGCCGAAGTCACCCGGGTGTTGATGAGCGTCGCCATCCGCGGCGCCGAGGACATGGAAGAAGCGGAACGGCCCCCGGCCCTGGAAAACGTGGCCTATCGCCACGACGACCTGGCCCCCGCCTTGGCCGAAGAGGCAGCAGAGCAATCCGCGGCCGCCGAACCCGCCCCCAGCCCGATGCGCCGGGAAGGCAAAAAGATCGGCCGCAACGATCCCTGCCCCTGCGGTTCCGGAAAAAAATACAAGCACTGCCACGGTCGGCTCACCTGAGCGATGGGTTCCGGCTCGGGAATTTCCGGGAGGGTTCTTCTGCCTTAGCTTTTTTCCCGATTGAGGCGCACCACCTCGGAAATGCTCCGCAACCGCCGCATCACCTGGGCCAAATGCATACGGTTGGAGACCTCGATAGTGAAATGCAGCGTCGTGTAGCCCCCCCCTTCGGACGGCTCCATTCCGACGCTGTCGATGTTGGATTGCGCTTCGGCGATGGCGGACGCCACTTTGGCTAATACCCCGGGCTGGTTAGCCGCCACCAGTTTGATGTTCACCTGAAACAGCTTCTCCACATCTGGCGCCCAGCCGACATCCAGCCAGTGATTCGGATCGGAGCGCAGCTTGGCCAACACCGGACAATCGTGGGTATGGATCACCATGCCCTGGCCTTTTTTGATCGAAGCGACGATGGGGTCCCCGGGAATCGGCCGGCAGCATTTGGCGAACTGCACCGCCATGCCCTCGGAGCCCCGAATCAGCACCGGCTCCACCGGCCCGATCTGCTTTGAAGCATGTTCTCCGGCAAACAGCAGCTTGCGGGCCACCACCATATTGTGGCGCTTGCCTAGACCGATGTCCGCCAGGACCTCTTCCCGGGATTTGGCGTTGGTCTCCCGGAGGAAGCGCTCCCAATGCTCGTCGTCCACCTGCCGCAATGCCGGCTGCAGGGCCGCCAGAGCCTGCGCCAACAGGCGCTCCCCCAGCCGCACCGATTCCCTGTAATGCATGGTTTTGAGGAAATGGCGGATATTGGAGCGAGCTTTGCCCGTCGCCACGAAATTGAGCCAAGCGGGGTTCGGGTTGGCATGGGCGGCGGTGACGATCTCGATGCGGTCCCCGTTGCGTAGCTCGGTACGCAGCGGAACCAGCTCGAAGTTGATTTTGGCCGCCACGCAGCGGTTGCCCACGTCGGTGTGGACGGCGTAGGCAAAATCCACCGCGGTGGCTCCCCGCGGCAGGGCCATGATCTTGCCCTTGGGAGTAAACACGTAAACTTCGTCGGGAAACAGGTCAACCTTCAGGTGCTCCAAAAACTCCGCGGCATCCTTGGTTTCGGAATGCATCTCCAGCAAGCTTTGCAGCCACTGGTGGGTTTTTTGGTGCAAATCGCTGAAGGAGGTTTCCGCATGGCTCTTGTACATCCAGTGGGAAGCCACCCCCGCCTCGGCGATTTTATGCATCTCGGCGGTGCGGATCTGCACCTCGACGGGAGTTCCGAAAGGGCCGAACAGCGCCGTGTGCAGCGACTGATAGCCATTGGCCTTGGCAATCGCGATATAGTCCTTGAACTTTCCCGGAATCGGCTTGTACAGGCCGTGCAGGGCGCCCAGCGCCAGGTAGCAGGCTGGAATGTCCTTGACGATCACCCGGAAACCGTAGACATCCTGGACCTCGGAAAAGCTCAGGGATTTTTCTTGCATCTTTCGATAGATGCTATGCAAGTGTTTTTCCCGGCCGGTGACGGTAGCCTCGATCCCGGCATCCGCCAGCCGCTGGCGGATCGCCTCCAAGATTTTTTCCACCACATCCCGGCGGTGCCCCCGCGCCGCCTGCACCGCCTTGGCCAAGACCCGGTAGCGATTAGGGTGCAGGTAACGGAATCCCAGGTCGTCCAATTCCTGGTAAACGACATTCAGCCCCAGTCGATTGGCGATGGGCGCATAGATTTCCAGGGTTTCCGTGGCAATCTGGCGGCGCTTGGCCGGGGTCATGGCATCCAGGGTGCGCATATTGTGGAGCCGATCGGCCAGCTTGATGAGGATGACCCGCACATCCCGGGCCATGGCCAACACCATTTTCCGGAAATTCTCCGCCTGGGCCTCCGCCCGCGTTTGAAACTCGATCTTGTCGAGCTTGCTGACGCCATCCACCAGATCGGCAACCGGCTTGCCGAAAGTTTCGGAAATCTGGACGCCGGTGACCTTGGTGTCTTCCACCACATCGTGCAGCAGCGCCGCCATCAGCGCCTGGGGATCCAGCCGCCACTGGGCAAGAATGCCGGTTACCGCCAGCGGGTGGGAAATATAAGGCTGCCCGCTCTTCCGATATTGCCCTTGGTGGGCGGCTTCGCTGAAACGGTAGGCGTTGCGAACCTGAGCTACGTCCTCGGATTTGAGGTAACCCGCCAGATCATCGAACAACGCCTCCACCGGAGCCATATCGGGGCATCCCGGAACAGGCTCCCCCCGTTGCTGCTGGCCGCCGTCCGCGGAAACCGGACGGGGATCATGCGAAGGGCGGGGGTTAGGCCTGCCCTCGATTGAGAATCTCCTTGCCGTACTTGCCTTGAGCCAG
>JAHFQX010000003.1:35256-83124 GCA_023259135.1 Betaproteobacteria bacterium
GCCAGTTCCCGCAGGGCGATGACGGTGGGTTTATCCCGATTCGCTTCCACCATGGGGGCGTTCCCGATGGCGAGCTGCCGCGCCCTATAGGTGGCGGCCAAGGTCATTTCGAAGCGATTGGGAATACGCTCCATGCAATCTTCGACGGTAATTCGCGCCATGCTGTCTCCGTTACTTGATCGTATTGATCCACGCGCCATGGCGGCGCAGTTGATTCTCGGTTTTCAAGCGTTCCGCCCGGATCACGCTTATCAGATCGTGGGCGGCCGTTTCGAACACGTCATTGATAATAACATAGTGAAATTCCGCCACGTGGGCCAATTCCTCCTTGGCCCCCGTCAATCGCAAGGCAATGACCTCATCGGGATCGTGATCACGGCTTCGCAACCGCTGGGCCAAGGCCTCGAAAGACGGCGGCAGAATGAAAATGCCCACCGTGTCCGGAATCAACCGGCGCACCTGGGCCGCCCCCTGCCAATCGATCTCCAGCAGGATATCCCGGCCGGCGGCCCGCTGCTCGGCAATCCAGGCCTGGGAAGTTCCGTATAAATTACCGTGGACCTCGGCGCTCTCCAGGAAATCTCCCCGCCCCGCCATCTCCAGGAACCGTTCCCGAGACACGAAATGGTAGTCCCGACCCTCCGCCTCGCCGGGCCGCGGCGCCCGGGTCGTGAACGATACCGACAACCGCACCCCCGGATCGGCCGCCAGCAAGGCTCTCACCAGGCTGGTCTTGCCCGCCCCCGAGGGAGCACACACGATATAGACCTTGCCGCTCATGGTTTGGTTTCCCGGAGCGGTCCATGAAGCAAGACAGGGAAAATGTTTGGCGATGGCTCGGTCATTACTCAATATTCTAGATTTGAAGCGTGAATGTGCCATAAGAACCGCATAAATACTCGCCTCGGTAAAATGGTTCTCTTTGTTGGAACACGCTTGGGTATGCAGAAAACGGATGATCGAAGGAGGGCGCTATCTCCCCACCCGGGCACCAGCTAAATTTTACTATGTGGAAGCCCCACTGTCCGTAGAACATTGCAATCAAAACACGGCTGACAGCTCTACGAGGAGTTCGAAGGGCAGCACGGCTATTTGCTCGATACGGGCCTTGAAGCGAGAGCTCGACGAGCTGTTAGCGAAATACTGGTCCATAAGTCGTATGGCAATTTTGATTAGACGTTAGTATTATAAGCGTATAGGCGTTTATCCGCTTTTAGGGTGATTGGAGGCATTATGGAAGACTCAATTCGTTGGACGATCAAGGTTTCAAAGGGCACGGATATTTCGCTCCGTTCTTACCTTGCCCAGCACGGCATGAAGAAAGGCGACTTATCTAAATTCGTCGAGGAAGCGGTACGTTGGCGCGTACTCGATAAGACTGTATCGGAAGTTCGGGAGCGCAATGCCCACGTTCCGGATGAAGAGATCGAGGCGGCAATCGACGAGGCGCTTGCCGCCGTAAGGGCAGAACGGCCAGCAGCAATACCCGCAAAACGGCCACGCAAAAAGTAGCCGAACATGCGTGTTGTGCTTGATGCGAATATCCTGATCAGCGCGCTGATACGCCCGAAGTCGGTAGCGCGCCAGATTTATGAAGGCGCAAGATCCGGGCGCATCGCGCTGGTGACGTGCGATGCGCAGTTCGACGAGTTTAGACGGCTGACCCGCTATCCGAAGGTCCAACGCTATATCAGGCCAGCGGAAGCGGGAGCTATGCTCAATGAACTGCGCGAACTGGCTGTGTACATTAAAGTGAACGAGAAGGTAGATGTCTCGCCTGATCCGGCAGACAACTTCTTATTCACGATGGCGCAAGCAAGCCAGGCAGATTATCTGGCAACGGGTGACAAAGAAGACGTGCTCGCACTAGGCCGGCATGGGAAGACACAGATTGTCACCGCGCGAAGATTAGTAGAGCTTTTGAAACTATAACAATCAGTGCAACGGCGAAATGCGAAACCAGCATGAATAGCGGGTTTCCGGGACGTTCTGGGGTGGCGCTAGATGCCGTAAAACGTTACTCGATGTTTTGAATTTGTTCCCGCATCTGTTCCACCAGCAGCTTCAGGTCCATGGCGGTCTGGGACAATTCGGCATCCGCCGATTTGGAGCCCAGGGTGTTGGCTTCCCGATTCAATTCCTGCATCAGGAAATCCAGCCGCTTGCCCGCCGCGCCGCCGGCATCCAGGACCCGCCGCGTTTCCTTGATGTGGGTGCGCAGCCGGGTGAGTTCTTCGTCCACATCCACCCGGGCGGCGAACACCGCCACCTCCTGACGGACGCGCTCGTCGTCGGCGGCCAGGACCTCCCTGAGCCGGCTGGCCAATTTTTCCCGATAGGCGGCGATGATGGCTGGAAGCTTCGGGGCCACCTTCTCCAGCAACGCCTCCATCCCCGAGAGCCGCTCCAGCAGGACAACTTTGAGCTTGGCGCCCTCCCGGCCCCGGGCACCGGTGAATTCTCCCAGGGCGGTCTCCAGCAAACCCAGGCACGCGTCGCGCAGACGGTCCGGCTCCAGGGCCTCGGCGCCTATGATCCCCGGCCAACCGAGGATCTCCGACACCGTGAGGGGGCGGCTTCCCGTGAAAACTTTTCGCACTGCGTTTTCCAAGGCCGCCAGCCGGTCCAGCAAGGCATGGTTGAGGTGCGAGGCGGGGTCGCTTGCCGGCGACGGCGTGAAACCCACCCGGCATTCCACCTTGCCCCGCCGCAATCGAGCGGCCAGTCGCTCCCGCAGCTCGGTCTCGGCGCCGCGCAACTCGTCGGGCAGGCGAAGCTGAATTTCCAGGTAACGGTGATTGACCGCCCGCAACTCCAGGTGGAGGGTTCCGCCCTCCACCTGCCCCTGGACGGCGGCGTAGCCGGTCATGCTGAAAATCATGCGCGCGGGACTCCTTTACAACGCTTCGGACCGCCTCCACAATGGAGGTCAGGCAAAGATATCACAGATTACCCTTCCCCGATGCAGCCCCAGACCCGCGCCACGCGGCCCTCCGCCCGCGCTCCCCGGCAACTGCGCCCCATTGCCATCACCCGCGATTTCATCTGTCACGCGGAAGGTTCGGTGTTGATCGCCTGTGGCGACACCCAGGTGGTGTGCACCGCCAGCGTCGAAGAACAGGTTCCGCCGTTTCTGCGGGGCCAGGGCCGGGGCTGGATCACCGCCGAATACGGCATGCTGCCCCGGGCCACCGATACCCGCAACGAGCGGGAGGCGGCCAAGGGCCGCCAATCGGGCCGCACCCAGGAAATCCAAAGATTGATCGGGCGCTCGCTGCGCGCGGTGGTGGACCTGACCGCGCTGGGGGAGCGTACCGTCAAGGTGGATTGCGACGTGCTGCAAGCCGACGGCGGCACCCGCACCGCCGCCATCACCGGCGCCTTCGTCGCCGTGCATGACGCCGTCAGCCGCTTGCTGGGCCAGGGCGCTCTGCTCCGCTTGCCCATCACCGACTTCGTCGCCGCGGTCTCGGTGGGGATCTATCGGGGCGTTCCGGTGCTGGATCTGGATTATCCCGAGGATTCCGGCTGCGACGTGGATATGAACGTGGTCATGACCGGCAGCGGCAAGCTGGTGGAAATTCAAGGCACCGCCGAAGGCGCGCCCTTCGGCCGGGATGAACTCACGCAATTGGTGGAGTTGGCCGCCACCGGAATCGCCGAGCTCACCACGATGCAGCGGGACGTCTTGAAAATACCTCCTCCCGCCAAGCCGGCGCGGTCAGCTCACGGCGCGCCATGAGTCAGCCCACCACCACGGACCGCTTGCTGGAGCATGCGGAACGGCTCCTCCGGCGGCTGGAGCAGCTACTGCCCGAAGCGCCCCAGGCCCCGGACTGGAACGCCGCCGTGGCTTTCCGCTGGCGCCGAACGGGGACGAAGGGCCGGCTGGTGCCCATTTCCCATCCCCACCGTATCGCCTTGGCGGACCTCCACGGCATCGACGAGCAGAAGCGCCGGATTAAGCAGAATACCCGGCAACTGGTGGCCGGGCGGCCGGCCAACAACGTGTTGCTCACCGGGGCCAGGGGCACCGGCAAATCCTCCCTGGTCAAGGCGGTGCTCAATCGCTTCGCGGCGGACGGATTGCGCTTGATCGAGGTAGACAAGGAGCACCTTGCCGACCTTCCGGACATTACCGACTTGATCCATGGCCGCCGGGAAAAATTCATCCTCTACTGCGACGATCTGTCTTTCGACGCCGACGAGCCGGGCTACAAGGCCCTGAAAGTGGCGCTGGACGGTTCCATGACGGCGGCGGCCGAGAATCTGGTGATCTACGCCACCTCCAACCGGCGTCATCTCATGCCCGAATACATGGCGGAGAATCTGGAAACCCGGCGCCTAGGGGAAGAAATCCACCCCGGAGAAGGCGTGGAGGAAAAAATTTCCCTCTCGGAGCGCTTCGGCCTGTGGCTGTCCTTTTACCCCTTCGATCAGGACCAATACCTGGCCATCGTGGATTACTGGCTAAAGCACTTTGCCGCCCCCGTCGAAGATCCGGAAACGGCGCACCGGGCCGCTCTGCAATGGGCCCTGGAGCGCGGCTCCCGCAGCGGCCGGGTCGCGTGGCAATTCGCCCGGGACTGGGCCGGCCGGGGCGGCGGCTGAAAATCCGAGCAGCCGACTACAGCGGTTTTATCAATGGATCCAATTCCGCCCAATGCAAATTCGAAAAAGGCCGGGCCGGTTCACGAAGGTTTTTGCCAGCTCCCCAGCGCCTCTTCGAAACCTGCTTCCCGCCAGGGTTTGCGGACTGCCGGAGGATGGCCGTCGATCCAGGCCGGGAACAGGGCCTCCTGCACTTGCCGCTCGCCTTCCTGGCGCACGGTCATCAGCTTGCGGGCCTGGATATGGGGGTGGTCGGGAAGCTCGGCCACTTTCAAGACGCCCTGGAAGCAGCACTCCACTTTGCCCAGCTTCTCTTCCCAATAGCGCAGCGGCTGGGCGGCGAACAGCCGCTCCACCTCGGCAATGAGATCGCTTTGCGGCGCCGGCTCGGCTTGCCGGTCCACCCAATCCGGGCGCTCCACGGCAACGCAGAAATTGGCCCAGAACTTAGGCTCGATGGCCCCCAAGGTGACAAAACGATTGTCGTTAGTGCGGTAGATGCGGTAATAGGCAGTGCCGCCGTTAATCAGGCCGGTGCCCCGGGATACGGCTTGGCCAGGATAGCTGGCCGCCGCCAGGGGCCAAGTCTGCCAGGCTAGCACCGTTTCGGCGATGCTCACGTCGATGAAACAGCCTTGGCCGGTGGCGGCACGGCGGAACAGGGCCCCGACGGTGGTCAGCGCCGCCAGTTGCCCGGAGGCATGGTCGGCCACCGGGGGAAAGGTGATGACGGGAGTCGCGGCGGTGCCCGACATGTCCAACCCGCCGCATAGCGCCAGATAGTTCAGATCGTGTCCCGGCGCATGCTTGAGGGGTCCGGTCTGGCCGAAACCGGACAGGGCGCAATGCACCAAGCGAGGATTGATTTCCTCTAGCCGCCGCCGGGTGAAACCCAGCCGGTCCAGCACCCCGGGCCGATAGGATTCCAGCAGCACGTCCGCCAGGGCCAGCAATTCAGTCAACTGCCGCTTGCCGGCCTCGGCCTTCAAATCCACCCGCACGGTGCGCTTGTTGCAGTTCAAGAGCTTGTACATCCCCGCCACTCCGTCGGGGTCCAGCGGCGGCATGCGGCGCGCCGGATCGCCTTCCGGCGGCTCCACCTTGAGCACGTCGGCCCCCAGATCCCCCAGGATGGAAGCCGCGAAAGGGCCGGGAAGATATTGGGACAGATCGATGAGCTTGATTCCGGAAAGGAAAGTGTTGAGCATGGGAGGGTCCGGTCAGATGGCGGTATTGGGCAGCTTGGTGAGGGACTTCTGGATAAACACCCGCCAGGAAGAGTGGCCTCGGGCCACGACTTCTCCGGCCAGATCATCGAGTGTAATTTTCACGGAAACATAGGCGATAGTCTTACCGACTTTGTCCACCTTGCCGGTGGCATAGAGAGTTCCCGAGCCCACCGGCCGGATAAAGTCCGCCGAGAGACTAATGGTTACCACCGACTGGATGCGATTGTCGGCAGCCTTCAGCACCCGGCCGCCGATGGCGTCCAGCAAGGTCAGCAGGACTCCGCCATGCAGCACCCCGTGCAAGTTGAGATGGTCCGGGCGGATCGGCAGCTTGGCGTAGATGCGCCCCTGTTCGTCGGTCCCCAACTGGTACCCCACCATGTCCTGGAAAGGGCCATGGGCGTAAGCGCTTACGGCGGGAACAAGAAGCGTATTGTTCATGTTTCGACCTTGAAATAGTCTGGCTTGCCGCAGGGCCAGAAATCCCCCCACAGCAGCATGCCTCCCTCCACATTGAGCAACTCGCCGGTGATGAACTTGGCCGACGGCGCCGCCAGATAGACGGCAGCCTCGGCGATGTCCTGCACGTCGCCGGCCCGCAGCATGGGATTGCATTTGTAGAACCCCGGCACGTTCTCCTCCCGGTAGTTGTGGAAACCGGTGCTTTCGATGGCCCCCGGCCCCACGCAGTTGATCCGGATATTGTAGGGCGCCCATTCCACCGCCACGGTCTTGGACAGATAAATGACCCCGGCCCGGGACGCCGCCGTGTGGGCCATGCCGGGCAGGCCGCGGCCTATCGGCGCGGTGATGTTGACGATGTTGCCGGGCTTGCCCTGGGCCATCCAGCGCTTGGCGGCGCCCTGCATCATGTAAAAAGTACCGTTGAGGTTGGTGTCGATCACCGCGTTCCAGCCCTTCAGCGTGAAATCCATGGCGAAAGCGGCGAATTGCCCGCCGGCGTTGTTGACCAGCACATCCACCCCGCCGAACCGCTCCCAGGCGGCGCTGAGCAGCCCATCCACCTGCTCCGGATCGCGAATGCTCATGGGATGCCAGTAGACTTCCCGGCCCGAGAGGACTTGCAGCTTGGCGGCGGCGTCTTCCAGCTTTTCCGGCTTGCGGCCGCAGATCACCAGCTTGGCCCCCAGCCGGGCGAACAGAAAGGCGATGGCCTTGCCGATGCCGCTGCCGGCGCCGGACACCAGCACCACTTGATCGGCGAACAGGTCGTCCTTGAATACCGTGGGCATCTCCGCCAGGGCCGCGTCGGCGGGACCGAATTTAGGCTTGCGTTCGGGAATGGCGCTCATGCTCACACCTTGAAGTAATCGGGTTTGCCCGCCGGCCAGGCTTCCCCCCACAGCGCGCCGCCGCCATCCACCAGGATCAGTTCGCCGGTGATGAATTTGCCGGAGGGGGCCGCGAGGTACGCCACCGACTCGGCGATGTCATGCACATCCCCCGCCCGTTTCATGGGGTTGGGGCTGGCGAAAGTTTGCACGCCCTCGGGCGGATACTGCCGGAAGCCGGTACTCTCCACCACGCCGGGGGCGACGCAGTTGACCCGGATATTATAGGGCGCCCACTCCACCGCCACGGTCTTGGACAGATAGGTCACCGCCGCCCGGGCCGCGCAGGTGTGGGCGATGCCCGGCAGACCCCGTTCGAATACCGCCACGATGTTGACGATGTTGCCGGCCTGACCCTTGTCGCGCCAATGCCGGGCCGCCGCCTGCATCATATAGAAGGTGCCGTTGAGGTTGGTGTCGATCACCGCGTTCCAGCCCTTCACCGCGAAATCGATGGCTGGCTGGGGATATTGACCGCCGGCGTTATTCACCAGCACATCCAGGGCGCCGAAGCGAGCCCATGCCTCGTCCATCAATTGACCCACCTGCTCCGGGTCCCGGATGGTCATGGATTTGACGAAGACCTCTGGACTGCCCAGTTTCTTCAGCCATTCCGCGGTGATCTCGAGCTTGGCCGGATCGCGGCCGCAAATGGCCAGATTCGCCCCCAGCCGGGCGAACAGAAAGGCGATGGCCTTGCCGATGCCGCTGCCGGCGCCGGATATCAAGACGGTCTGGCCCTTGAAAAGATCACCACGATAAACGGTGGGCATGGCCGCCAAGGCGGCGTCGGTCATGCCGAACGCGGGTTTGGATTCGGACACTGGGGGTTTCTCCTTCAGGAAATTTTCAATGAATCAACGGCCCTTCCACACCGGCTTGCGCTTCTCGGCGAAAGCCCGCGGCCCCTCGATGGCGTCCTCGCTGGCGTAGACATGCTTGTACAGGCGCTTGGCCTCCACCAGCCCGGCCTCGCAACCCAAGGAAAGCGCCTTGATGAGGCACGCCTTGCCCGCCATGACCGACAACGGGGCGTTGTCCCGGATGCGCTCGGCAAGCTGGCGGGCCCGCGCCTGGACGGCTTCCTCGCTATCTTCCAGGTAGTTGACCCAGCCGATCTCGTAGAGTCGCTCAATGGGCATCCAGTCGCCGGTGAGCACCAAATCCATGATGACCGACTGGGGCATTTGCCACAGCAGCGGCACCGCCCAGGGCGAACCGCGGCCGCGCTGGGTTTCGGTGATGGCGGCGCGGGTGCCGCGCAAAGCCACCCGCAAGTCGGAGTTCAGGCTCAGCATCATGCCGCCGGCCGGCAGGTCGCCGTTGAGGGCGGCGATGATGGGTTTTTTCACCTCCCGCATGCAGTCGTGAAACGGGTCCTTGATCTTGCTCAGCACGTCCACGCCCTCTTCCTTGCGAATGCGGGCCGCTTCCTTGAGGTCCATGCCGGCGGAGAAAGTGCCGCACGCGGCGCCGGTGAGGATGATGACCCGCACCTGGGGATCGTCGTCCACCGTGTTCCAGACCTCGTGCAGGCGGTTGATCAGCTCCACCGAGAGCGCATTGCGACTCTCCGGGCGGTTCAATTTCACCGTGGCGATATAGTCTTTCTTCTCGTAAATCAGCACGTCTTTGTCGGCAGCCATGATTTCTCCTCGATGGGTAATGGTGTCATACGCCCCGGAAGCGGGGCTCGCGTTTTTCCAGAAGGGCACGGACCCCTTCTTTGGAATCTTCCATTTCGATGGTGCGGGATTGGCAATGGGCCTCGTATTCTCCGGCCGGCCGGGGATCCCAATTGACATGCCGATACAAGGAGCGCTTGATCATGCGCACCGCCGCCGGAGCACAGGCGGCGATTTCCCGGGCCAATTCCCAAGCCTTGCCCGACACTTCCTGTTCCGCCACCGCGTAATTGGCCAGTCCCATCTCGGCGGCCTGAACCCCCGTCATCATGCGGCCGGTGAACAGCATTTCCGCGGCCCGCGGCAGGCCCACCACTCGGGGGAGCATGTAGCTGATCGCCATCCCCGAATGCAGTCCCAGCTTGACGAAATTGGCGGCGTAACGAGCTTCCCGATTCGCCACCCGGATGTCGCAAATGAGCGCCAGCCCCAAGCCGCCGCCGACGGCATGGCCGTTCATCGCCGCGATAACCGGCACTTCCACTTCCAGAATGGCCAGGAACGGCCGATAGATGCCGAAAGTGGCTTCCTGAGGCAACAGCTTGCCCTTATCCAGCAGATCGCTGCGGAAATCCGCGCCCGAGCAAAAGGTATTGCCGCTGCCGGTGATGACCAGGCAACGCAATTCCCGATTTTGCTTGACGCTGTCGATGACCTGGCCGAAGGCGGCCAGGGTCTCGCCATTCATGGCGTTGCGATTATGGGGCCGGTTCAGGGTGATTTCCCCGATGGCGCCTTCCTTGCGGTAGAGCACCGCTGAATCGTTATCCATTTTTCCCCCTTGTTTAGCCGGCCGGATCGGCGGCTTTATTCGTGATAGTCATAGGCCGAGTAGCCATGACGCTTGACCAGCGCATCCCGCTCGGCGGCCTTGAAATCCTCCCGGGCCATTTCCGCTACCAACTCCCGAAAACCGACCTGGGGCCGCCAGCCGAGTTTCTCCCTGGCCTTGCTGGGATCGCCCAGCAGCGTCTCCACTTCGGTGGGACGAAAATAGCGAGGATCCACTGCGACCATGCAGCGTCCACCGGGATCATAACCTTTTTCATCAATGCCGGAACCCTCCCAGCGCAATTGCATGCCCAGTTCCCCGGCGGCGGCCTCGACGAATTCCCGGACGCTGTGCTGCTCGCCGGTGGCGATGACGTAATCCTCGGGCTGCTGCTGTTGCAGCATGAGCCATTGCATCTCCACGTAATCCCGGGCGTGCCCCCAGTCCCGCAAGGCATTCAGGTTGCCCAGGTACAGGCAATCTTGCAGCCCGGCCTTGATGCGGGCCAGGCCCCGGGTGATCTTGCGGGTCACGAAGGTCTCGCCGCGAACGGGAGATTCGTGGTTGAACAGAATGCCGTTGCAGGCATACATGCCATAGGCTTCCCGGTAGTTCACCGTGATCCAGTAGGCATAGAGCTTGGCCACCGCGTAAGGGGAGCGGGGATAAAAGGGCGTGGTCTCCTTTTGCGGGGTTTCCCGCACCAGGCCGTAAAGCTCCGAGGTCGAGGCCTGGTAATAACGGGTCTGGCCGGTCAGGCCGAGGATGCGGATGGCCTCCAGCACCCGCAACGCCCCCAGGGCGTCGGAATTGGCGGTATATTCCGGCTCTTCGAAGGACACCGCCACGTGGCTCTGGGCCGCCAGGTTATAGATCTCGCCGGGCCGCACCTGTTGGATGATGCGGATCAGGCTGCTGGAATCGGTCATGTCGCCGTAGTGGAGGATAAATCTACGGTCGGCGACATGGGGATCCTCGTACAAATGATCGATCCGATCGGTATTGAATAGCGAAGTACGGCGCTTGATGCCGTGGACTTCGTAGCCCTTGTCGAGCAGGAACTCGGCGAGATAAGCCCCGTCCTGGCCGGTGATGCCGGTGATGAGGGCGATTTTTCTAGTCGTCATGGAAATCCGGATAGGTTGGGGGGAAATCGCAACAGAGAGGCGGCCCAGCCACTCCCTGTCCCGATTATCCTAGAAACCGCGGTTGGACGGGGTGGAGTGTGGGGTTTTTGGAGCGCGGGGCAAGGCGCAATGACGCGGAAGGGTCGTTCCCTTCCAAGGAGTTGCAACGCCGCCCTGTGCTCCAAAAACCCTGCAATTCGCCCCGTAGTGGGCTCACCAAGAAGGTGAATCCATGAACATCGAAAACCTTCATTCCAGTCACGACATTAATCTTCCAGATGAGCGGTCAACTGCGGTTTCTGGGATTATAGTGCTCCCGGGAACCGGGATGAAGGTCCCCGTCTCGCCATTTACCCCTCGGGGCATTAAAATCAGGCACTTTTTCCCCTGGGATCGGACCGGATCCCGCGCCATGCACCTATTCGCCTTCGGGATCAACCACCAGACCGCGCCCCTGCCGGTGCGGGAGCGGGTGGCGTTCGGCCCGGATCATGTGACGGCGGCGCTGCGGGACCTGGTGGCCCATCACCCCCCCGTGCGGGAAGCGGCCATCCTCTCCACCTGCAACCGCACCGAGATCTATTGCAACGCGGCGGAATCCGGGCCGGCGGTCGGCTGGCTGGCGGATTACCATCATCTGAGCCCCCGGTCCCTGACTCCCTATCTCTACACCCTCCCGGCCGATCAAGCGGTGCGCCATGCGCTGCGGGTGGCCAGCGGCCTGGATTCCATGGTGCTGGGGGAACCCCAGATTCTCGGCCAGATGAAGGAAGCGGTACGCTTCGCCGAGTCGGCGGGCACCCTGGGGGTGCTGCTCAATAAGCTGTTCCAGCATACCTTCGCGGTGGCCAAGGCCGTGCGCACCCGCACCGAGATCGGCACGAATTCGGTATCCCTGGCTTCGGCCGCGGTGCGGATTGCCCAACGGATTTTCCCCGCCATTTCCAGACAAAAGGTGCTGTTCATCGGCGCCGGCGAGATGATCGAGCTGTGCGCGACGCATTTCGCCGCCCAGCAGCCCGCCGCGCTGGCCTTCGTGAACCGTACTACCGCCCGGGCCGAGGAGCTGGCGCAACGCTTCCAGGCCCCGGCGTTTTCCCTGCAAGAGCTGCCGGAGCGGCTGGCGGATTACGACATCATCGTATCCTGCACCGCCAGCCCCTTGCCCATCATCGGCAAGGGGCTGATGGAGCGGATCATCAAAGCCCGCCGGCACCGGCCGGTGCTGATGGTGGATCTGGCGGTGCCCCGCGACGTGGAAGCGGAAGTGTCCCGCATGGACGACGTGTTCCTCTACACCGTGGATGATCTGGGGAAACTGGCGGAGGAAGGCCGGGACGCCCGCCAAGCGGCGGTGGAGCAGGCGGAAATCATCATCGACGAGGGCGTGGCGGATTTCATGCGCTGGATCGAGGGCCGCGGCGCGGTTCCCGCCATCCGGGCGCTGCGCGACCAAGCGGAGCGGGCCCGCCGTCACGAGTTGGAACGGGCGCTGCGCCGCCTGTCGCGGGGAGATCCCCCCGAACAAGTGCTGGAAGCCTTGAGCCAGGGACTCACCAACAAGCTGCTCCACGCTCCCACCGAAACCCTGCATCGAGCCGGCCCCGACGAGCGGGCCGAATTGCTGGCCGCCGCGGCCCGAATCTTCAGGATCGACATCAAGGAATGAAACCCAGCATCGCCAAGAAACTGGCCCAATTGAGCACCCGCCTCAAGGAACTCGATCGCATACTCAGTTGCGAAACCGTCACCGCGGATCTGGAGCATTACCGGCGGCTGTCCCGCGAGCACGCCGAGATCAGCCCCGTGGTGACGCTCTACGAGGAGTATCTGGGGAGTGAGGCGGATCTGGCCGCCGCCCAGGAAATGCTGGCCGACGCCCAGCTCAAGGAATACGCCGAAGCGGAAATCCGCGAAGGCCGCGGCCGCCTGGAGCGCATCGAACTGGAATTGCAAAAGCAATTGCTGCCCAAGGATCCCAACGACGAGCGCAACATCTTCCTGGAAATCCGCGCCGGCACCGGCGGCGATGAATCGGCGCTGTTCTCCGGCGACTTGTTCCGCATGTATGCCCGCTTCGCCGAGCGCAACCGCTGGCAGGTCGAAATCATTTCCCAGAGCCCCTCCGAGCTCGGCGGCTACAAGGAGATCATCGCCAAGATCATCGGCCACGGCGCCTATTCCAAGCTCAAGTTCGAATCCGGCGGGCACCGGGTCCAGCGAGTGCCCGCCACCGAGACCCAAGGGCGCATCCATACCAGCGCCTGCACCGTGGCGGTAATGCCCGAGGCGGACGCGGTCGCCGACGTGGTGCTCAATCCCGCCGAGCTCAGGATCGATACCTTCCGCGCTTCCGGAGCCGGCGGCCAGCACATCAACAAAACCGATTCGGCGGTGCGGGTCACTCACCTGCCCACCGGCATCGTGGTGGAATGCCAGGACGACCGCTCCCAGCACAAGAACAAGGCCCAGGCGCTGTCGGTGCTGGCGGCCCGCATCAAGGATAGGCAATTGAGGGAACAGCAGGCCAAGCAGGCCGCCACCCGCAAATCCCTGATCGGCAGCGGCGACCGCTCGGAGCGTATCCGCACCTACAACTTCCCCCAGGGGCGAATCACCGACCACCGCATCAACCTCACGCTATACAAGATCAACGACATCATGGACGGCGACCTGTACGAGCTGTGCTCGGCCCTGATGGCGGAGCACCAGGCGGAACAATTGGCCGCCCTGGGCGAGGAACGCTCGGCGGCATGAGCTCCTCCGGCGTTGCGCCGCAAGCTCCCCGCCGCACCGTCGGGGAAGCGCTAGCCGCTTCTCCCCTGGAGCGGCGCGAGGCGGCCCGGCTGCTGCGTCATGTGCTGGAGGTGGACGCGGCCCGGCTCATCGCCCACCCCGAGCGCGTCCTCACCGAAGCCGAAGCCCGCGCCTTCGCCGCGGCGGCGCAAAGAAGGCAAGCCGGCGAACCCGTGGCCTACATCCTCGGCCGGCGGGAATTTTACGGACTGCTCCTGGAAGTAAGCCCGGCGGTGCTGATTCCCCGGCCCGAGACCGAGTTGCTGGTGGACACGGCCCTGGGCCTCGTCCCGGCCGACCGGCCCAGCCGGGTCTTGGAATTGGGCGCCGGCAGCGGCGCGGTCGCCATCGCCCTGGCCCGGCACCGGCCCCAGGCACAAGTCGTCGCGGTCGAGCGTTCCCTCGCCGCCCTGGAGGTGGCGCGGCGCAACGTCCGGCGGCTGCAGCCGGACAACGTGCGCCTCGTGCAAGGCGATTGGTACGACGCCGTGGCGGGAGAGGTTTTCGATCTCATCGTCTCCAACCCACCCTACGTTGCCACGGAAGACCCCCATCTTCGCCAAGGAGACGTGCGTTTCGAGCCCGCCGAGGCGCTGCTGGGCGGGGCGGATGGACTCGAAGCCCTTCGGTCGGTGATCGCCGGCGCCCCTGACCACTTGGTGGCCGGGGGGCATCTGCTCATGGAACACGGCTGGGATCAAGCCCCGGCGGTGGCCGGGCTGCTGGCGGCGGCCGGCTTTCAAGCCCGGCAATGCCACCACGACCTGGCCGGCTGCCCGCGGGTGAGCGGCGGCCACGTCGAGGCGAATGCTTGAACTCCGCATTGACGGGCCGCCGGAAGCCTCGCTAATATAACCCACCATTTCTGTCAGGAATTAACGCAAAGGAAAACCTAACCATGAACGCCCAAGACCGCATCAAGGAACAAGTCACCGGCCACCCGGTGACGCTTTACATGAAGGGCTCGCCGCAGTTTCCCCAGTGCGGCTTTTCCGCCGCGGCGGTGAAGATTCTGCAAGCCTGCGGCGTGGAAAATTTCTTCAGCGTGGATGTGCTGGCCGACGCGGAAATCCGCCAGGGCATCAAGGACTACGCCAACTGGCCCACCATCCCGCAGCTCTACGTGCACGGCGAGTTCGTCGGCGGCGCCGACATCATGCGGGAAATGTACGAAAGCGGGGAATTGCAGAAGCTGCTGAAGTAACCGGCGAGGCCGGATTTTGTGCAACACGATGTCGAGATCGGATCATTCCCGCGAGAACGGGGGCGACCGGTTCCGATGACTCGCGGCTAACGTCGCGCTGCCTGTCTCCGGCGACAACCAGAAAACCGCCGAAGGGGAATGCCGTCGGCAGACAGCGCTCCACCAGGCGGGCCGCCCCGGAACCGGACGGCAGGAAGACGGCGCTGCGTGCGCTCACGCGGCCGACCGGCAATGCATCGAGGACGCGACGAATTTCTTGCGCGGTATGCCAATGCGCTCCCCGATAAGCGCCCACCCCACCGTCCCGGCCCTTTTGCCGCCATAGCAGGCTGCGGCGATTGAGCAGTCCGATGGCAAAGCGCCTGCGACAGACGCGAACGATTTCCCCGAGCGCTCGCGGCCAGTCGGCGATGAAGCACAGCGCCGTCACCGAAATCACCCGGTCGAAGCTACCGTCGGCGAAAGGCAGACAGAGCGCGTCGGCGCGCAGGTAGCTCGAATGGCGATCACGGCTACGGGCAAACTCCAGCCATTCAGTGTTGATGTCGATGCCGGTCACGCCGATGCCCGGCTGCCCGGCCAGCCTGCGCGTGAACCAGCCGGTACCGCAGCCGACATCCAGGAGTTGTTCGCCGGCTTGCGGCTCGAGCCGGCACAGCAGAAGGCGGTTTTCGGTTTCGCCGATCCAGCTTCCACGGGGCGTGTCATACCAGGCGTCGTACTCGGCCGGCTTCACGATCGCGCCAACTGTCGCCAGGCGGCGATCAGCGCATCGGCCGCGCGTTCGATCTCCTCCATCGTCATCATCCAGCCGGTGGACAAACGCACCGCCCCCATGGCCCGTGCCGCATCCAGACCTAGCGCCGCGAGCACGCCACTCACGGCGTCGTGCTCCGCATGACAAGCCGAGCCGACCGAAGCCGCCACATCGGCACTTGCCCGCTGCAGCAGTTCGCGTCCGCCGACACCGGGAAAAGAGACATGCAGCGTGTTCGGTAGCCGCTCGACCGGGTGCCCGTTCAAGGCTAAATCCGGGATAGCGTCCTGCAAGCGCCGGTGCAAGGCATCACGCAGCCGGCGCAGGCATGCGCCGGCTTCCGGCAGGCGTTGCCGGGCCAGTCGTGCGGCCGCGCCGAGTCCGGCAATCGCCGGGACATTCTCCGTTCCCGGACGCAGGCCGCGCTCCTGGCCCGCGCCAAACAGGATATTCTCGATCGGCGTGCCGGCGCGCACGTAAAGCGCGCCGATGCCCTTGGTCGCATAGAACTTATGGCCCGCCAGCGTCAGCAGATCGACACCCAGGACATCGACATCGACCGGCACCTTGCCCACCGATTGAGCGGCGTCGGCGTGCAACAACACTCCCTTCCCACGGGTCGCTGCCGATATCTCGGCGATGGGCTGGAGCGTGCCGATCTCGTTGTTGGCGTGCATGATCGACACCAGCGCGGTGCCGGGCCGCAAGGCGGCCGCGACGTCGGCCGGCGCCACGCGGCCGTGGCCGTCAACCGGCACGATCGTCAGCTCCCAACCCTCGCGCTGCAAATGGCGAGCGGGTTCCATCACCGCCGGGTGCTCGATGGCGCTGACCACCAGATGCCGCTTGTCGGCCCGCAAAGCGCGCGCCACCCCAAGCAAGGCAAGATTGTTGGCTTCGGTGGCGCAGCCGGTGAAGACGATCTCGTCCGTCCGAGCGCCGATCAGTCGTGCCACCGCCTCGCGCGCCTGGCGCACCAGCGCGGCGGCCTGTCGTCCACGGTCATAGGCCGAGGAGGGATTGCCAAACGCCTCCGTCAGGCAATACCGCATGATCTCCGCAACCTCGGGCGCAACCGGCGTGGTCGCGTTGTAATCGAGATAGACCGGCGCCCTCATCCCGGGCTTCTCCATCAGAACACCAGCACCTTGTCGGCCTCCGCGGTCCACTCAGCCAGTTGGGCCAGCGTGGAGCGCCTCGCGCCTTCCACCATCTCTACATCGAGCATGCCACGCGCATCCATGCAGGTTCCGCACAGGGCGATCTCATCCTTGCGCAGCACCTTGGCCAACATGAGCTGGATGTTGTAATAGCCCTCCGGCACCTTTTGCCCGGTCTTGGCGCAAGCTACCGCGTCGGCCAGCAGAAACATCGGCACCCGTTGATCTTCCTTGTCGGCCCAGCGTCCCGGCCGGGCGCAACGCGTTGTAGGCGCGTTCGTTGCCGTAGGACGCGTCATTAATAATGAAAAGCGTGCCGGTCATTTCTGTTCCCTCCGCTCTGGCCATCGGTATTCAACCGGGCGCGGCTCGCTCCACCGGCAAGCCCGCCGCCTGCCACTCGCTCACCCCATCCTGGATCTTGCGCACCCGGAGTCCGCGCCTGGCGAATAATTGCACCGCCTCTTCCGACAGCAGGCAAAACGGACCGCGGCAGTAAGCGACGACCTCGCGGTCATGCGGCAACTCGTCGACACGTTTTTCGATCTTGGCCAGGGGCATGGAGCGCGCATAGGGCAAGTGCGCGGTCTGCTACTTGTCTTCCGGGCGCGCGTCGATAACGACAATCTCGCCGCGCCGCGCTTGCTCGATCAGTTCGGCGCGGCCAAGCTGAGCCAGTTGCTGCGGGTCGGCGGAAATCCTCTCCAGCGCCACGCGCAGCTCGATCAGGTGCTCCTCGGCGACTTCGCCCATCTTGACCCGCGGCCCGGCGACATCGTCGCCGCTTAAGCGGTAAATCATTTGCTTGCCGCTGCGCCTGACGGCAACGAGCCGTGCCTCGCGCAGCGCCTTCAAATGAGCACTGGCGAGCCCCATGTCGATGCCGAGCGCGAGATAGCCAGCACCTCCACCGATTTCTCGCCTTGGGCAAGCACCTCGAGCATCTCAAGTCGCTTTGGGCTGCTGATTGCCTTGCCGATGCGGGCGACCTGCTCATACAGGAGATCTTTCATGGCTCTATATATTCATGGCAACAATCTAATGTTTATTGGATTGTATGTCAAACCTCGCCCCCGAAGACCCGACCATCCAATGCATGCGCTGCAAGCGCGGCCTGCCGTCGTGACGACCCTCGCCAACGCATAGGGAGTCTTGCGATGGCGCGAGCGCGGCACGCGCCGACATTGCCGGCTATCTGGACTGGTACAAGTACGTTTCATACTACCCCATCTCGCTATGTCATTGATGCGTCGAACAAGTCGCATTGTGGGATTGGTAATGCGGGGTGGCGCTGATTTGAACGGGCCCGCCCAATCAGGTCTGACGCCGCTTGGCTTCGCAGCACTTCGCGGTTGAAGATCCACGGTCCGTCTTGCAGAGGATGCTCGGCGGTGAGATCTCCGCGTTCAGCAGCCAAACGCAGCGTCTTCGGGCTCAGTTTCATGAACCGGGCGGCATGCGTCAGATTCATCCAGCCTTCTTGACCACAGCGATCGGCATCGTAGCAAGGTATCGTGTGGTGGCTGCGCAAAGCGGTAACGCGCTCGCGCGTCCAACGATTGCCGCGACCTGTCAGGATCGAATTACGGTTGAGCACGCCCGCGATGACATCATCTGTACAGATTCGGACCAAGGCGCGGACTGCATCGATGACTTCGGGTGGGGTCTGCGAGGTAGTCTGACCACGCCGCCGTCTGGGCAATCGCAATTCGGTATGAACGCCACCCTTCCAATGAATATTGAGGACGACCTCGCTGACTTGAGGATCAACATCTACGACGACCTCGTGAAGCAGGGAACGCACGATGCGTTTCTTGAGTCGCGCATCGGCCTGTGGGTGGTTCCACACCGATTCCAGATCTGCGGCAAGGTCTTCGAAGTCGGTGCGGTGAAACTCCCGGACATTGAGCTGCGGCCGCTCCTGCTCCTCGATTCGGAGTTCGATTTCCCGGAGGCGCTGTAGGCCATGATTCCAGCGCCGCTCGAGTTCGTCCGCTACCAAGCGATTCTCAGGATCAGCGGCATCGTACTGCTTCTGCGCGCGACGGACGGCATAGCGCGCTGCCTCCAAATCTCGCTTCAGGGCCTCCAGCACTTCATCGTGTTTGCGAACGCTATCTTTGCTTGCCAACATTGCCGCCTCAATCGCTGCAGGTTGCACGACGCGCAGTATCTCGCGAGCCATCGCTTCATCGACAGGTATGCCGCCAAAGGCAATGCAGCGGGGGTCCCCGTTATCGAGCCACCCCCGATGGCAGCAGTAGCGCAGGACATCGTGCCGGTTACCTGTATAGCGCACTGTGAGCTTACGGCCGCAGCGCCGGCAACGCAACATGCCAGCCAGCAGGGCGCCACCCCCTTGGGCAGCGCCGGCTTGTTCCGCGCCGCGCAGATTCGCCTTAATGGCCTGCTGAATCTGCTCGAACTGCTCCCAAGCGACGTAGCCCTCGTGCGCGTTGGGAATAAGCGCGAGCCACTCCGCGCGGGGTTTTCGACGATGTGCCTGACGGGCTTCGCCAGCATCATATTGCGTCTTGGTTTCAGACTTGCCATAGGCGTAGGCGCCGCCGTAGGCCGGGTTGGTCAGCAAGCGATAGAGCGCTCCATAGGTCGGACGCTTCCAGCATATTTCGCCCCGCGCGGTGACGGCCGGAATTTGTAAACCATGCTCGAGAAACCAAAGCAAAGTTTGACGCACAGATCCGATTTCGACGAACTTGCGGAACAGCAACAGCACCGCTTGTTGTACCCGTTGATCAGGATCTTTTTCGATGAACTGTTCGCCCGTCTTCAGGTATCCGACCGGAGCGGCAACGATGAGTTCGCCCCGCTTGGCCTTCGCGCGGCGGGCCTCCAGCGAACGCTGTCGCAGAAGATCGAGTTCGTACTCGTTCAAACTGCCTTTGAGCCCCAGAAGCAACCGGTCATTGCTCTGTCGCGGCAAATACACCGCTTCCTGATCAATCAACACCGTGTCCACCACGCGACAGACTTCCACCAATTGCTGCCATTCTCGGCTGTTACGGGCAAAGCGCGAGACTTCCCGTGCCGCCACGGCGCCGACGTGACCCAGGCACACTTCCGCCACCATGCGCTCAAATCCGGCGCGCGCCACCGCACCCGAAGCCGATCTGCCGAGATCCTCATCAATAACCTCGATCTCGCGCCAGCCCAATTGGTGCAAACGCCCCTGCATCGCGTATTGCAGCTTCTGGCTCTCGAGATTATGGCTGACCTGGTAGGCAGATGACTGTCGAATATACAGAATGGCTTTGCGCGCCAAATGCTGCGGCTTGATCTTTTCACTCATTGCCGAACTCCTGGCCTTCGGGATGGGCCAGACTTCTTGCGCAATGATCGCGCAGAAGACGCGCCAGGAGATGAACGCTTTGTTGTTGAATCTCCCTCGGTAAGGTTTCCCACCGAATGCTCACCTGAGGTGGATGGAACAGGTTCAGTTGAGCCACCTTCAACCGCGTCGCTTCGCTTTGCATTTGCACCCTCCATGCTGGACAAGGAATGGTGCTCAGCTTGCCTTACCGTGCAGTGGCTTTCCAGCGCAACTGACCTGAGCAACGTCTGCAGATCAATCAGCGCGACAGCATCTACCTCGGGGCTTTCAGCCGTCCGTATGCTCCGGCACGCTGCCCCGTCGCACATCCACTGCGGAATCTCGAACGTTCGACTATCATCTGAATCTTCGAGACTACACTGGTAGATCGTTGCGCCCCGCCTCTCGACAACATGAATTACGCTGACTCGACAACCGTACCAGGGATGCCATCGGTAATGGACTTCCTGTATCTCGGGATTGTGGGTGCATGGTCGTCGAGTTGTATAACGTGCATCGCCCTCATAGCAGTCTGGAACGCATTACGCCGAATGAAAAGTACTTGGCCGTCTTGCTACCGATAAAGCCGGCCGCGTAAGATGAAAATCCCGGTGCGCCCCGAGTTGTCCGCGGCGTCGGTCGGCGCTTGCGACGAACCGACGCCGCGGACAACTATGCATCTTCCGCAATCCGCCCGGAGTCCGCGTATAAATCAGGGAATATCGAATGGATTACATCTACATATTTTTGAATGAAGAAACCTGGAAGAATGTGGGAATCTCGGCTGGCATAATTCTGGCCGCGCTTGTCCTCGGCACGCTCCTCTACCTTTTTGTTTTCGCGGGGCTAACCCGCCTGGCCCGCAGTACCTCTACCCCATGGGACGAAAAGGCACTGGAGTATGCCCGCAAACCGAGCCGCATTCTCTTCCCGCTGTTCATGCTCAATCTCATGGCGCCCTCCATCCGGCTTCCCGAGGGCGCGCTCGAGCTTCTCACTCACATCATCAGCCTTCTCTTTATCGCTTCCATCGCGCACCTTCTGATCAGCCTGATCTATCTTCTGCGTGACTTCCTGCTATCCCGGCACGATATCGGTCTCCAAGACAACCTGTCGGCCCGAAAGGTCTACACGCAGGTCCGTGTCTTGGAGAAGGTGCTCCTCTTCGTGGTAGCGTTGGCCACGGTCGCCTTCATGCTGATGACTTTCGACGGCGTCCGCCAGATCGGCATGAGCATTCTGGCCTCCGCGGGCATCGCCGGAATCATTCTCGGCCTGGCGGCCCAGAAGAGCATCGGGACCCTGCTGGCCAGCATTCAAATCGCCGTCACTCAGCCGATCCGCATCGACGATGTCGTCATCGTGGAGGGCGAATGGGGCCGGGTCGAGGATATCACCCTGACCTATGTGGTCATCCGCACCTGGGACCTGCGCTGCCTCATCCTGCCGATCGCCTATTTCATTGAAAAGCCATTTCAAAACTGGACCCGAAAATCGTCGGACATCCTCGGCACCGTATTCCTCTATACTGATTACACCGTTCCCATAGAGGCAGTGCGTCAGGAATTGCTCCGGCTCGTCAAAACGTCCGGCTTGTGGGACGGGAAGGTCTGCGGCTTACAAGTGACTGATTGCAAGCCAAATGTTATGGAACTAAGACTGCTGATCAGCGCAAGCGATTCGTCTAAAGCGTGGGATCTGCGCTGCCTGCTACGGGAAAAAATCGTGGCGTTCATCCAAGAAAATTATCCAGCGAGCCTCCCCCGGGTGAGAGTCGAAATCGACCATCTCGACTCGAAACATATCCAGCACTGAACCGCCAATCATGAGTAACACGCATGGACGCCCACTTTTGCCCTCAAGCGGGGCCGCTTTATTCTTTTCGGCCCTCCCCCGCTTGAAAATTGATACGATAAATGCCTCGCGTTCGATAAATTTGGCTTTGGAGGAGAAAACACCATGGACTTCGGCTTGAAGGGCAAAACCGGAATAATCACCGGGGCCAGCCAGGGCATCGGCGAGGCCATCGTCCACGCCTTGGCGGCGGAGGGCATGCGGCTGGTGCTGTGCGCCCGGAACGGCCAGCGCTTGGCGGCGGTGGCGGCGGACCTCGCGGTGGGCTACGGCGCGGAAGCTTTCCCGGTGGCCACTGATTTGAGCAGCCAGCAGGGTGTGGACACCCTGGTGCGGGAAGCCGTGGCAAAACTCGGCTGCATCGACGTGCTGGTGAACAACGCCGGAGCCATCCGCGGCGGCTCGCTGCTCAGCAAGCCCGATGCGGAATGGCACGAGGACTGGGCCCTCAAGGTATTCGGCTATGTGCGCCTGACCCGCGCCGTATTCCCGCTGATGCAAGCCGCGGGCGGCGGCCGCATCATCAACATCATCGGCCAGGCCGGACGCCAGCCCAAGGCCGACTACCTGGCGGGGGGCGGCGCCAACGCCGCCATCATGAACATGACCAAGGCCCTGGGGGACGAAGGCGGCCCCCACAACATCCTGGTCAACGGCATCAGCCCCGGTCCCATCCGCACCCAGCGCTGGCAATCCCTCATGGCCCGCTCCGCCCAGGAGAGCGGCAAGACGGTCGCCGAGGCCGAAGCCGAATGGATGGCCAACAATCCGCTGCGGCGGGCCGGCGATCCGGAGGAGGTGGCGGCCCTGGCGGCCTTCCTCGCCTCCCGTCAGGCCTCTTATATCAACGGCGCCATCATTCCGGTGGACGGCGGAGACCAGCGTTGCATTTGACCGATAGCCCAGTAGCAATAGGCCACTAAAATTAGTCACCGGACGAAAAGGACGCGAACCATGGCCGTATTGGAAGGCATCACCGTATTGGATCTTTCCCGGCTCATCGCCGGGCCCTACGCCACCATGGTGCTGGCGGACCTGGGGGCTCGGGTCATCAAGGTGGAATCCCTGACGGGCGAGGACGGCCGTCATTTCGGTCCGCCCTTTTACGGCGACGTGAGCGTCACCTTTATGACCTGTAACCGGGGCAAGGAATCCATCAGCTTCGACGTGCGCACTCCGGCTGGCAAGGAAATCCTGGCACGGCTGCTGCGCCGTTCCCAGGTGGTGGTCCACAACTTCCGGCCGGATTTCGTGGAGCAGCACGGGCTGGGCTACGAGGAGCTGCGGCGCGTCAATCCGGAGATCATCTACTATGCCGTGACTTCTTACGGAGAAACGGGACCTTACCGCCTGAAGCCGGCGGTGGACAGCGTCATCCAGGGCGTGGCCGGAGCCTTTTATGCTTGCGGCGAGGAACAAGACCCGCCGATTCGCATCGGCCTGCCCATCGTGGATATCTCCGCCGGCATGTGCGGGGCCACCGGCTTGCTGGCGGCCATCATGGAATACCAGAAAACCGGCCGGGGCCAGCGGGTGGAGCTCACCCTCATCGACACCATGCTGAATTTCCTGGCCGGCAAGATCGGCGAAACCGCGGTGGAAGGCCGCCCGCCCCTCCGGGAAATCAACCTGCCCATCGCCGTGCCCAGCCGGCATTTTCGGGCCGCCGACGGCGCCTATTTCAGCGTCTCGGTGGTGAACAACGGCGCCTTCAAGCGCTTTTGCAAAGTCATCGGTCGTCCCGAATGGATCGAGGACTCGCGCTTTTCCGGCAACCCCGGCCGCATCGCCAATCGCAAGACGCTGCTGGCCGAACTGGCCACGATCTTCGCCACTCGCCCCGCTCAAGAGTGGGTAGCCGCCTTCGACGCCGCCGATATTCCCACCGGTCCAGTGAACACCGTGCCCCAAATGCTGCAAGACCCGGTGCTGCGGGGCCGGCTGGTGGAGCATCCGCAAGTTCCCGGTCTGCCCGCCATCGGTTTCCCCGCTCAATTGTCCCAAGGCATGCTCAAGATCGAGGACATGCCTCCGCCCCCCCGCATGGGCCAGCACACCACGGCGATTCTGAAAGAAGTGGGTTACGGCGACCATGAAGTGGCCCGCCTGGTTGCCCAGGGGGCGGTAAAAGCTTCGGGTTAACCCAGTTCGGCGAGCAGTTCGTCCGCCATCCCCTCCGCCTGCCGCAGGTAGCCGCCGCCGAACAGGTTGAGGGGGTTGAGAACGTGGTAGAGGTTGTACAGGGTCTTGCGGACGGCATAGCCGGGATCGAGGGGAAAATCGGCCCGGTAGGCGGCGTGGAAATCCTCGCCGAAGCCGCCGAACAGTTCCGTCATGGCCAGATCGGCCTCCCGGTCGCCGTAGTACACGGCCGGATCGAAGATCACCGGCTGCCCCGCGGCATCGAAACCCGCGTTGCCGTTCCATAGATCACCGTGCAGCAGGGCGGGGCGAGCATGATGGGACTCGAAGAACCGCCCCAGTTCGGCCAGCAGTCGCTCTCCTTGCCGTTGCAGCCGGCCGCCGTAACCCTGCCGCTGGGCCAGGCGAAGCTGGAACCCCAACCGCCGGTCGCGGAAAAACGCCGCCCAATCCGTATTCGGCGCGTTGACCTGGGGCGTAGCGCCGATGCTGTTGTCCCGCTCCCAGCCGAAGCTGTCCCGGCTCACCCGGTGCAAGGCGGCCAGCCCTTGTCCCAGCGCCCGCCAGCTTTGGGGATCGGGTCTCCCGAAGGGGATCCACTCCAGCACCAACCAAGCGGCATCGCCGCTGACGCCGTGACCAAACCGGCCACTAGAGCCGAGCGCGGGCCCGGGTGATGGCTTTCCGGACCTGCTCCGGAGCCGTGCCGCCGATGTGGTTGCGACTCGCCAGGGAACCCTCCAAGGTCAACACCGCGTAGACGTCCTCCCCCACCAGCGGCGAGAACTCGCGCAGCGCCGCCAGGGACAGGGCGCTCAAATCGCAGCCTTGCTCCACCGCCCGCCGCACCGCCCGGGCCACGGCTTCGTGGGCGTCGCGGAAGGGCAAGCCCTTCTTGACCAGATAATCGGCCAGGTCCGTGGCGGTGGCGTAGCCCTCCTGGGCGGCCTGGGCCATGGCGGCGGGGCGCACGATGATGCCCCGCAGCATGTCGGCGAAGATCCGCAGGCTGACTGTCAAGGTATCCACGGTGTCGAACAGCGGCTCCTTGTCCTCCTGGTTGTCCTTGTTGTAGGCCAGCGGCTGGCCCTTCATCAGGGTGAGCAGCGCCATCAGGTGGCCGTTGATCCGGCCGGTTTTGCCCCGCAGCAGCTCGGCCACGTCGGGGTTCTTTTTTTGGGGCATGATGGAAGAGCCGGTGCAGAAACGGTCCGCCAGGTCCACGAAGCCGAAGCGGGGATTCATCCACAGGATCAGCTCTTCGGAGAAGCGCGACAGGTGGATCATCAGCAGCGCGGCCCAGGCGCAGAATTCGATGGCGAAATCCCGATCGGAAACGGCGTCCAGGGAATTTTCGCACACGCCGTCGAAGCCCAGTTCCCGGGCTACCCGCTCGCGGTCGATGGGAAAGCCGGTGCCTGCCAGGGCCGCCGCCCCCAGAGGCAGGCGGTTGATGCGCTTGCGGCAATCGGCGAGCCGGGCCGCATCCCGGTCCAGCATCTCGAAATAGGCCATGAGGTGATGACCGAAGGACACCGGCTGGGCCACCTGGAGATGGGTGTAGCCCGGCATCACGGTGTCGGCGTGCGGCTCGGCGACCTCCAGCAACGCCAGTCGGGCGTCTTTGAGCAAGGCCAGCAGCTCGTCCGCCGCCGCCCGCAAATAAAGGCGAATGTCGGTGGCGACCTGATCGTTGCGGGAACGGCCGGTGTGCAGCCGCTTGCCGGCATTCCCCACCAGATCGGTGAGACGCTGCTCGATATTGAGATGCACGTCCTCCCAGTCCAGCGACCAGGGGAAAGTGCCGCCGCGGATTTCCTCCAGGACGCGGGCTAGGCCGGTTTCGATGGCGGCCAGATCGGCGGCATTCAGAATGCCCACGGCATGCAGCATGCGGGCATGGGCCAGCGAGCCTTGAATGTCGAATTCGGCCAGCCGCCGGTCGAAATCCACCGACGCGGTATAGCGCTTCACCCACTCGCTGACCGGCTCGCTGAAACGCCCCGACCAGAGCTTACCGGCGGCGGGGGAAGGAAAATCGGGTTGCTTTGGGTCCATGGCTTGGTCAAAATCGTCGGGCCATGGCAAGTATAAAGCAAAACCTCGCCCCCCCATCCTTGCCCAACTTCCGCAATTTGGGGGTGCAACTGCGGATTCTGGTGCTGGCCAACCTGGCCCTGGCGGCGGCAGCTTTCGCCAAATCCTCCGGCTATGCCGATGGGTGGCAGACCCTCGCGGCGGATTCCATGCTGGCCCAGCCCGTCATCATCGCAAGCCTGCTGTTGCTGGCGGCCGTCAATCCGGTGTTCTCCCGGCTGCCCTATGCCGCTGGGGCGATCTTGGTGCTGCTGCTGGAATTGGGGCTGACCGGCGCCCTGTATCAACTCACGCGGGGACCCTGGGCCGACGCAACGATGGGGCCGGAGCGGCCGCTGATCTTCGCCGCCGCGGTGACCCTGCTGGCCCTGGGCTATTTCCACCTGCGCATCCGCGCCCTGTCCCCCGCGGTGTCGGAAGCCCGGTTGCAAGCCTTGCAGACCCGAATCCGGCCTCACTTTCTGTTCAACAGCCTGAACGCGGTGCTGAGCCTGATCCGCAGCGATCCGAAGCGGGCCGAGGCGGCCTTGGAAGACTTGGCCGACTTGTTCCGGGCACTGATGGCCGATCACCGCAAGCTGGTGCCGCTTGCCCAGGAAGTGGAATTGTGCCGGCGCTATCTCGATCTGGAGCAGTTGCGCCTGGGGGAGCGGCTGCAAGTGGAATGGCATTTGGAGTCCATGCCCGAGGACGCCCTCATCCCGCCCCTGGTGCTCCAGCCCCTTATCGAAAATGCCGTCTATCACGGCGTGGAGCCGAGCCTGGAGCCCGGTGTGATCCGCATCGAGATCCGCCTCTCGGGCAAGCAAATCAAGGCGACGCTGCGCAATCCCTATCACGGGGAAAACCGCCACCCGGCGGGCAACCGAATGGCGCTGGACAACATCCGGGAGCGCTTGAGCCTGCATTTCGACGCCGAGGCGTCGCTGCGGACCGCGGTGCATGACGGGGGCTACGAAGTTCGTATCGTTTTGCCCTACCCGACCCGGGAGGTGGCGTGAGAGTCCACGGCCCCTTGCGGGTGGCCATCGTCGACGACGAGGCGCCGGCCCGCCGCCGGCTGCGGGAACTGCTGGAGGATTGCGCCGCGCAACTGCCGCTGGAAATCGTCGGGGAAGCCGATAACGGCCGGGCCGGAGTGGATTTGCTGGGCCGTTGTCCGGCCGATGTGGCGCTGCTGGACGTGCGCATGCCGGGCATGGACGGCATCGAAGTGGCGCGGCATCTCGGCCGGTTGCCCCAGCCTCCGGCAGTGATCTTCGTCACCGCCTTCGATGCCTACGCTATCCAGGCTTTCGAAGTGCATGCCGTGGATTACCTGCTCAAGCCGGTGCGGCTGGCCCGCCTCAAGGAGGCGCTGCAACGGACCCATCCGGCGAAGCCGGAAATTCTGCGGGAAATCGCCCCTGCTCCCAACGGCTATCTGAGCATCCAGGAAAAAGGCCGGGTGCGGCTGATCGCCATCGAGGAGGTGATCTACCTCAAGGCCGAATTGAAATACATCACGGTACGCACTCGGGAGCGGGAATATCTGCTGGAGGATTCGCTGGCGGCGCTGGAGCAGGAATACGGCTCCCGCTTCCTGCGGGTGCACCGCAACTGCCTGGTGGCGCGGGACTGGATTCGGGGTTTCGAGAAACAAGCCGGGCCGGGCAATGAATCCCTGGCCCAGAAACAATGGCCACTAAAGGGCCACCAGAATCGGTCACCCGACTGGGTGGTGGTGCTCAAGGAGATCGAGGAGAGATTGCCGGTCAGCCGCCGGCAACAGCATCTGATACGCAACACCGATTGGCTGGGCCCCGTTTGAACCATGACCGAATCGAATTGTTGGGCCCCTCGGTCCGGTGTATCTTTCTTCCTCTCCAAACCGGGTTTGCCTTGTGAATAAATTGTCATTTCGGTATTGGGTCGCCACGGCCCTGCTGTTGCTCTCCCCCACCGCTTTTCCAGGCCAGGACGAGGATCTGCTGGCGGCTCGGGAGGCTGTCCGGACCGGCAACCGGACGGAGCTCGATGTCCATGCGGCACGGCTTGCCGGCCATCCGCTGGAATCCTACGCCATCTATTGGCAGTTGCGCTTGCGTTTGAAGGAAGCCGACCCGGAAACGATCCGGGGATTCCTGACCCGCTACCCGGACACTTATCTCGCCGATCGGCTGCGGGGGGAATGGCTCAAGGAATTGGCCCATCAGCAGCGCTGGGATCTATTCTCCCAGGAATACCGCAAGACCGCCGAGGAAGATACCGAACTGGCCTGCCATGCCTTGCAGGCTCGGCTGCGAGCCGGCGAGCCGGCGGTTTTGGAACAGGCCCGGCCGTTGTGGTTCACCGCCAGGGAGCTGCCGGAAAGTTGCAAACCCCTGATGCAGGCCCTGCTGGCCCGTGGCTCGCTGCGCACCGAGGACGTGTGGGCCCGCTGGCGGCTCGCCGCGGAAGCCGGCCAACTGACCGTGGCCAAGCAAGTGGCCGAGGCTTTGCCGCCGGGCCAAGCCCCTGCTTCGGGATCCATGGACCGCTTGGCGGAAAATCCGGAGCGCTACCTGCATCAAGGCGTCCTCGAGCTCCACTCCCGGGCCGGCCGGGAATTGCTGATTCTGGCCGTCCAGCGCTTGGCGCGAAGCAATGCGGTAGCGGCGGCGCGTTATTGGAGCAAGGCAGGCGGGCGGCTCTCCGCGGAGGAGCGGCGCCACGGTTGGGGCCTCATCGCCTATCACGGGGCGCTGCAGCAGCATCCGGAGGCTCTCGAGTGGTTTCGCGAGGCCGGCGATCAGCTCAACGACCGGCAACTGGGTTGGAAAGTCCGGGCGGCGTTGCGAGCCGGGAACTGGAAAGAGGTGCTTGCGGCAGTGGAGGCCCTATCGGAGCGGGAGGCCAAGGAGCCCACCTGGCGCTATTGGAAAGCCCGCGCCCTGAAAGCGGAAGGCCGCCTCGTCGAGGCGAATGCGCTGCTGGCTCCCTTGTCCGCGGAAAATCATTTCTACGGGCAATTGGCCAGCGAGGAATTGGGGCGCGTCGTGAGCGCCGCCTCCCCTGCGCCGGCCAACGACGCGGAAGCCGTGCAGCGGATGTTCGAAGTACCGGCAATCCAACGGGCCCTGGCCCTTTACCGGCTCAATCTGCGCTTTGAAGGAGGCCGCGAGTGGGCGTGGGCCACCCGCAACGCTTCCGACCGGGAACTGTTGGCCGCGGCGGAAGTGGCCAGCCGCCACGGCCTTTACGATAGGGCCATCGCCACCGCCAACCGGACCCTGCAACTTCATGATTTCGGCCTGCGGTTTCCCACCCCATTCCGAGAGGCGGTGCGGGAAACCGCCCGGCAATTCGATCTCGACGAAGCCTGGCTGTATGGCTTGATCCACCAGGAAAGCCGCTTCGTCCCCACGATCCGCTCCAGGGCGGGCGCCGCCGGTTTGATGCAACTCATGCCGGCCACCGCGAAGTGGGTCTCGAAACGCATCGGGTGGACCGATTATCGCCCCTCGCTGTTGGACGAGTACCAGAGCAATCTCGCCCTGGGGGGCTACTATCTTAAATATGTGCTGGAAATTTTGGACCGGCAGCCGGTGCCGGCCTCGGCGGCCTACAACGCCGGGCCGGGCCGGGCGCGTCGCTGGCTGGGCGACAGCAACATGGAAGGAGCGATCTACGCGGAGACCATTCCCATCACCGAGACCCGGGACTATGTGAAACGGGTCATGAGCAATGCCACCTATTACGCCGTCCAGTTCGGCTCCCGGATTGCGTCGCTGAAGGAACGGCTGGGGGTGATTCCCGCTCGGGATGCGACAAAGGAGGAGTAGCCAAGATATGCAAATTCGAAACGTCTGCGTCCTGGGAGGGACGGGTTTTGTCGGAAGGCATGTGGTGCGCCGGTTGGCCGAGCGGGGCATCCAGGTGCGGGTGCCGACCCGGCGCCGGGAGCGAAGCAAGGAGCTGCTGGTGCTGCCCACCGCGGATGTGGTGGAAGGGCATGTCCACGACCCGGCCCAACTTGCCGAAATGTTGCGGGGCATGGATGCGGTCATCAATCTGGTGGGCATACTCCACGAAAGCCGGAGCGCAAGTTTCCAGGAAGTTCATGCCGAGTTGCCGAAAAAGGTGGCCGAAGCCTGCGTGGCCCAAGGCATCCGCCGGCTGGTCCACATGAGCGCCCTGCGCGCCGCCCCGGATGCGCCCAGCGCCTATCTGCGCTCCAAGGGGCGGGGCGAAGCCGCGGTGAAACAAGCCGATGGGCTTTCCACCGTGTTCCGCCCCTCGGTGATCTTCGGGCCGGGGGACCGTTTTCTGAATACCTTCTCCGCCTTGCAGCGGCGGCTGCCGGTCATGCTGTTGGCCTGCCCCCAAGCTCGCTTCCAGCCGGTGTTCGTGGAAGACGTAGCGCGGTCCATGGTGGACTGCCTGGAGAATCCGGCAACCTTCGGTCAAGCTTACGAGCTATGCGGTCCCAGGGTTTACACGCTGCGGGAGTTGGTGGCCTTCGCCGGCCGCATGGGGGGCCACCCCCGCCCCATCATCGGGCTCAATGATCGCCTGTCCCGGCTCCAGGCCCGCTGCCTGGAATGGCTGCCGATCAAGCTGCTGACCCGGGACAACCTTCTGTCCATGCAAGTGGACAGCGTATGCTCCTGCGCTTTTCCGTTCCCCTTCGCCCCCACTCCCCTGGAAGCCGCCGCCGGCTATCTGCGGAACGCCGGCCCGCCAACGGGCTACTCCCGCTACCGGCCAAGGGCCGGGCGCTGACCCGATAAGCGGACATGGCGCGGGACAAGACTACCGGCCTGCGGATTTACTCCGTCGGCGGAGCCGTGCGGGACGCCTTGCTGGGGCTGCCGGTGCAGGATCGGGATTACGTGGTGGTGGGCAGCTCGCCGGAAGACCTGGTGCGGCTGGGCTTTCGGCCGGTGGGCAAGGACTTCCCGGTCTTTCTGCACCCCGAGACCCATGAGGAATACGCCTTGGCCCGCACCGAACGCAAGGTATCCCAAGGCTATAAAGGTTTTCAAATCCAAGCCGACCGGAACGTCACCCTGCAGGAAGATCTGGCCCGCCGGGACCTCACCATCAATGCCATCGCCCAGGATGAGCATGGCAACATCATCGACCCTTTCGGCGGGGTCGGCGACTTGGAGGCCGGGATCCTGCGCCACGTGAGCCCGGCGTTTCCGGAAGATCCGGTACGGGTGCTGCGGGTGGCGCGCTTCACCGCCCGCTTCGGTTTCCGGATCGCTCCGGAAACCCTGGAGCTGATGCGGGAGATGGTGCACAACGGCGAGGTGGAGGCCTTGGTGCCGGAGCGGGTGTGGCAGGAATTGGCCCGGGGGCTGATGGAGCACAAGCCTTCCCGGATGTTCTACGCCCTGCGGGAATGCGGCGCCCTGGGGCGCATCCTGCCGGAGCTGGATGTCCTGTTCGGGGTGCCCCAGCCCCCCGAGCACCACCCGGAGGGGGACACCGGGCTGCACGTCATGCTGGTGGTGGACCACGCCGCCCAACGAAATGACTCCCTGCCGGTGCGGTTCGCCGCCCTGCTCCACGATCTGGGCAAGGGCACCACGCCTCCCGAGCAGTGGCCGCACCATCCCGGCCACGAGGAACGGAGCGTGGTTCTGGTGAAGGATTTATGCGAGAGAATCCGCGCCCCCAACGAATGCCGGGATCTAGCGGTGCTGGCGGCGCGGCATCACGGCAACGCCCATCGGGCCCTGGAGTTGCGGCCCGGCACCCTGGTGCGGCTGTTGGAAACAGTGGACGCCTTTCGCAAGCCGGAACGCTTCGAGGCGCTGCTGGCGGCTTGCGCCTGCGACTTCCACGGCCGGCCCGGGTATGCGTCGCGGCCCTATCCCCAAGCCGAACGTCTGCGCCGGGCTTTCGCCGCGGCCCGCCAAGTGGACGCCGGGGCCATCGCCCGGCAGTGCGCCTCGGCGGCGGAGATCCGCGAGCGCCTGCACACGGCCCGCAGCCGTGCGGTGGCGAGCCTCAACGAAGCCAGCGCTCTGGAATCCCCGGACTCCCCATAAAAGGCAGTTAGCTAAAAGGCAGTTAGCGAACTGCCAGCCCTTCGATTCAGGCGCTTTTGTACAGCGTCACCACGCAAGCGCCGCCCAGACCCAGGTTGTGCTGCAGGGCGACCCGGGCGCCGGCCACTTGACGCTTGTCGGCTTGGCCCCGCAGTTGCTCCACCAACTCGGTGCACTGGGCCAAGCCCGTGGCGCCCAAGGGGTGGCCCTTGGAAAGCAAGCCGCCGGACGGATTCACCACCACCTTGCCGCCGTAGGTGTTGTCGCCGTCGGCCACGAACTTGGCGCCGCCCCCCTCGGGGCACAATCCCAAAGCCTCGTAGGTGATGAGTTCGTTCTGGGCGAAGCAATCGTGCAACTCCACCACGTCCACGTCTTTCGGGCCAATGCCGGCGGCTTCGTAAACCTCGTTGGCCGCCTTGCGGGCCATGTCGTAACCCACCACTCGCATCATGTCGTGGGAGGCGAAAGTGGAGGGAAGATCGGTGGCGATGGCTTGGGCCTCGATCCAGACGCGGGTGTCCAGGCCATGCCGCTTGGCGAAGGACTCGGAGCACACCACCGCCGCGGCCGCGCCGCAGGTGGGCGGACAGGCCATCAGCTTGGTCATGAGCCCCGGAAACACCACCGGGGCGTTGAGCACGTCTTCTTCGGTCACCACTTGACGGAATACCGCCATCGGGTTGTTGGCGGCATGGCGGCTCGCCTTGGCGCGGATCTTGGCGAAGGTATCGAGACCCGTGCCGTAGCGCTTCATGTGCTCCTGGCCCGCGCCGCCGAAATAGCGCAACGCCAGGGGAATTTCGCCGTGGCCCACCAATTCTTCGGTGGCCGCGTCGAAGCGCTCGAAGGGGCTGGAACGGTCGGTGAATTTGGCGCCAATGGCGCCAGCCTCCATCTGTTCGAAGCCCAGGGCCAGGGCGCAGTCCACGGCCCCGCCTTGCACCGCCTGGCGGGCCAGGAACAGCGCCGTGGAGCCGGTGGAACAGTTGTTGTTGACATTGACCACCGGGATGCCGGTCATGCCGACTTCGTACAGCGCCCGCTGGCCACAGGTGGAATCGCCGTAGACGTAGCCGGCGTAAGCCTGCTGGATCTTGCCATAGTCCAGGCCAGCATTGGCTAAGGCTACTTGGGCCGCCCGAGCCCCCATGACGTAATACGGCTCGCTCTTGCCGGGCTTGGTGAAGGGGATCATGCCGACCCCGGTAATATAGGCTTTAGTTGCCATGGTCTACGCTCCTGATGGGTGATGAATAGAGGGGATGATCGGCTTCAATCGTATTTCCTGATGTCGTCAATGACCTTGCCGTCGTTGGGCAGCGAGCCCGGAGCGACGAATTTAACCTCGCCGCGCAGCTTGCAGACATCCCGCAGGGTGTGAATCACGGCCTCCGCCAGCGCGGCGGAACCGCCGCCTGCCACCTCGCTGTGCAAGGTCATCCGATCCTGGCCGGAAGCGTCCCGGTCCACCACCAGCCGCCCTTTGAGAATTCCCGCGTGGTGCTTGAGCACCTCCGCCACCTGGCTGGGATGCACGAACATGGCCTTGACCTTGGTGGTCTGGTTGGCCCGGCCCATCCAGCCCTTGATGCGAGTATGGGTGCGGCCGCAGGGGCTGGGGCCAGGCAACACGGCGGAAAGATCGCCGGTGGCGAAACGAATCAAGGGGTACTCCGGCGTCAGGGTGGTCACCACGATTTCTCCGACCTCTCCCTCCGCCACCGGGTCTCCGGTGCCAGGACGCACCAACTCGACGATGATGTCCTCGGCGAGGATCATGCCTTCCAGCGCCTCGGACTCATAGGCGATCACTCCCAGATCGGCGGTGGCGTAGCATTGAAATACCTGCACGCCTTTTTGCTTCAGCTCGGCCCGCAGGCTGGGCGGCAACGCCTCGGCTCCCACCAGGGCCTTGCTCATGAAGGAGATGTCCACCCCCATCTCACTGGCTTTTTCCAGGATAATCTTCAGGAAAGACGGGGTCCCCACATAGCCATTGGGCCGTAGATCGGCGATGGTGCTCACCTGCAGTTCGGTCTGGCCAACACCCGCCGGGAAGACCGCGCACCCCAGATCCCGGGCCGCCGAATCCACCAAAAGACCCGCCGGCGTAAAGTGGTAAGAAAAGGTGTTGTAAATCAATTCCCCGGAACGAAACCCCGCCGCATAAAGCGGCCGGACGAAACGGCCGTAGTCCTTGCGCCGTCCCTCGACTTCGTAGATGGGGCCGGGAGAACAGAACACTCGAGCGACTTGCCCGACCGGAACCGCCAGCAAGCCGCCGAAGGGCCGGTTCTTTTTTTGCACCTCGATCAAATCTTCCTTGTAGGTCAGCGGCAGACGGGCCAGCGCCTCCCGGCTGCCGATCTCCTTGGCGGCGACGCCCTTCAAGAGATCCCGGAAATAGGGCGCGTTCTTTTGGGCATTCTCGATTTGCCCGGGTAGTTTGGCGAAGAGGTCCCGCTCGCGATCCGCGGGAGCCCGAGTTTCCAGTTGATCAAAATATTCCATAACCCCCTCCTGCGATGATTTTCCCCAACAACCCCAAGGGACTCCGGAGCCCCGATTCCGTCACGATTCCTTGGAACAGTCCCGGAGCTTGATGTTCTTTTCCTTGGCGTATTTAGCCGCGGATTCCTCGATCAGAGGCCGAACGATGGACTGGTCGGAAGACACCCAATCGGTGATGGTGTTCCACTTCTTTCCGTCCCACTGGGAGAACTTCACGGCTCCGCCACCCTCATGGTCCATGCACGAAGTTTTGAGTGGCTGCAGCAATCCCAATGCCCCAAGTTGCTTGAGGCGTTTCTCGTCAATGCTCAGATGCTCCAATCCCCAGCGTACCTGCTCCCCGGTCAACGGCTTTTTCCCGTACTTGCCTTGCGCGACGCGAATGCCTTCGATATTGAGGATGCCGTGGATCACGCCGATGTTGTAATAAGCGCTCCCAACCCGCTTGACGTCCTCCATGTTTCCTTTTTTGCCCTGGGAGTAAAAACGCTTGATCAACTCCTGGATCACCGGAAATTGAGTGCCTGTCGGGGTATGAGAGCTGGTGATAAAACCCTGCGCCGCATCGCCGGCGGGAATGGTGTCTTCCTCGGCGCCGGACCACCAGCCGCTCACGATGCGATCCACAGGGTAGCCAACTTTCTGGGCGGATTTCAGGGCCACTGGGGTCATCACCCCGGCGGCCACCATGATCACCCAATCCGGTTTGGCTTGCCGGACTTGCAGCCACTGGGACTGCTGCTCGGTTCCGGGAGGAGTAATACCGACGTGGATCACTTCGAAGCCATACTTCTTGGCTTGCAAGTTCATTATATTGATGGTTTCCTTGCCGAAGGGGGAATCATGGTAAACGTGGGCGATCTTCTTGCCCTTGAGCTTGTCCATCCCGCCTTCCCGCATGCCGATAAATTTCACCTGGGCGGTATTCTGGCTCCAGTAAGTGGCCAGCAGGGGAAACGTGAAAGGGAAGACCCGCCCGTCGGCGGCATCGGTACGGCCGTAGCCGATGCTCACCAGGGGAACTTTATCCGCCACCGAACGCTCGATGGTGGCGTAAGTGGTTCCGGTATGAATGTGATTGAATACCGACGCGCCGGTGGAACCTTTTTTCTTGAGCCGCTCGTAGCACTCGACCCCGCGATCCACCTTGTATTCGGTCTCGCATTCCTCCCAGGCAAGCTTGACGCCGCCCACGCCGCCATCCCGCTGGTTAACCAATTCAATATAGTCGATGTACCCGCCGGACAGGCCCGTGCCGATGGCCGACATTTGACCAATTCTGGGGCTGGAAATAGGAATGAATTGCTCGCCGGCGGCCAGGGCGGCGCCGGCGCCTCCCATAAGACCTAAGGCAATCCAACGGGCCATGCGTCGAATGGCTTTAACATGCTGTCTCACTTGGATTCTCCTCATAACAATTTAGATATCAACGAACACTGTAAACGCATCGGAGATTTCAAGCCAGCCAACGCTTGCGGCGCCGATAGTGCTTGGCGTCCCTGAAACTCTTGCGGGCGCCGCTGCTGATGCCCAGATAAAATTCCTTGACGTCTTCGTTGGTGGCCAGATCGGCGGCCTTGCCGTCCATCACCACTCGGCCGTTCTCCAGGATGTAGCCAAAATCGGCGTATCTCAGGGCGACATTGGTGTTCTGCTCGGCCAGCAGGAAGCTCACCTTCTCCTTCTGGTTCAGATCCCGGACGATTTCGAAAATCTCCTCGACCAACTGCGGGGCCAGACCCATGGACGGTTCATCCAGCAAGATCATGGAGGGGTGGGCCATCAAGGCACGGCCGATGGCGGTCATTTGCTGCTCTCCGCCGGAGGTGTAGCCGGCCTGGGAATTCCGTCGCTCCTTGAGCCGGGGAAAGTAGGCGTAGACCCGCTCCAGATCCCGCCTGATCTCGGCGCGACTGACCTTGCGCGTATAGGCCCCGGTCAGCAGGTTTTCCTCGACGGTGAGGTGGGCAAAACAGTGGCGCCCTTCCATTACCTGGATCACTCCTTGCTTAACCAACTCGGGGGGCGTCATTTTATCCACCCGCTTGCCCTTGAATTCGATGGAGCCTTTCGTGACATCGCCCCGCTCGGCCCGCAGCAGGTTGGACACCGCTTTCAAGGTGGTGGTCTTGCCGGCGCCGTTGGCCCCCAGCAGGGCGACGATTTTTCCTTCGGGCACGTCCAGGGATACCCCCTTCAGCACCAGGATGACGTGGTTGTAAATGACCTCGATATTATTGACGGTCAAAATGGAATTTCCTTGGACGCTCATGCTTTTTCCTCGGCGCGTGGAGAGGGTCGACTATGCATCAATGGGGGAAAGGCCAGAGTCTCAGCTTCTGCTTGCCCAACTGCCAGAGCCGGGCCAAACCCAGGGGTTCCACGATCAAGAAGAAAATGATCATGCCCCCGAACACCAATTGCTCCAAATGGGACAGCATGCCGGGGTCCACTTGCCCGGCAAAGATGGTGGAGGTGAACAGATTGAGGAAGATGGGAAGCAGGACGATGAAAGCCGCGCCGAAGAACGCGCCGACGATGGTGCCCATGCCCCCGATAATGATCATGAACAGCAACTGCATGGACCGGGTCAATTCAAATGCCTGAGGCTCGACCGTGCCCAAGTAACAGTAAGCCCACAGGGCGCCGGCGACTCCGAGGTAAAAAGAGCTGATGGCAAACGCCAGCAACTTGGTCTTCAGCATGGGTATGCCGATGACCTCCGCCGCCACGTCCATGTCTCGTATCGCCATCCAGTCCCGGCCGGTCCGGGTGCGCACCAGATTTTTCGCCGCTAACGCCAGCAGGGTGACGATCACCAAGGTCAGCAGGTAGCGGGACATGGGAGTATCGAAGGCATAGCCGAACAAAACCATCTTCTGCGCGGTGATCACCCCGGAAGCGCTGTTGTTGGTGAACCAGGGGAATTTGGTGAGCACCCACTCGATGAAAAACTGGGAGGCCAGAGTAGCGGCGGCCAGATAAAAACCCTTTACCCGCAGGCTGGGCAGGCCGAACACGATACCGACCGCCGCCGCGGACAAGCCCGCCAGGATGAACCCCAGCAAAAAGGGCATGCCCTCGATACGCAACATGAAGTTATAGGCCGCGAACGCCCCCACCGCCATGAATCCGGCGGACCCCAGGGACAACTGGCCGGCGTAGCCCGTCAGCAAGTTAAGCCCTATGGCGGCCAGGGACAGAATCAAAAACGGAATGAGTATGGCGCTAAACCAATAGTCGTCCCCGATGAAAGGGACCGCCAAGTAGGCGAACGCCAGGATAATCATGACGCCGATCCGATCCTGCCGGATCGGAAAAATCTGCTCGTCGGCGCCGTAGTTGGTTTTGTACTGGCCTGTTTCCCTATAAAACATATTGAATCCTCGTTTGGCTATTCTTCCGGAAGGGGGGGTGCATCGGTCTTTGGAAACCCGCTCCTGTCATACCCGCTCGATATGCTTTTCGCCGAACAGGCCGTCCGGCCGGATCAGCAGAAAAGCAAGAGCCAGCACGTAGGGGAACCAGTTTTCGATGCCCCCCCCGAAGTACGGTCCGATATAGACCTCGGCCAGCTTTTCCGTGGCGCCGATGATCAGGCCCCCGATAATGGCGCCGGGAATCGAAGTAAACCCGCCCAGAATCAACACCGGCAAAGCCTTGAGCACCACCAGGGTGAGGGCGAACTGCACCCCCAGCCGGGAACCCCACAGCAAGCCCGCCACCAGGGCGACAAAGCCGGCCGCCGCCCAGACCACCGCCCACACGTGCTTCAGCGGAATGCCCACCGACATGGCGGCCTGATGGTCGTCGGCCACCGCCCGCAAGGCCCGGCCGATCTTGGTTTTGTGGAAAAACAGGCTCAGGCCCGCCACCAATACCGCCGCGCAGCCCGCCGCGAACAGGTCGAACTGGCTGATGAACACCCCGTAAAAATTGAACGGGATATCGTTGATGCCCAGGTCCAGGCCGTGAACCTGGGAGCCCCATATCATCTGCCCCAGCCCCTCGATCAGAATGCTCAGGCCGATGGTGGCCATGAACAAGGTGATCTGGGGCTGGTTCACCAGGCGCCGCAACACCACTTTCTCGATCACCACTCCCAGCAGCACCATGATGGCCAGGGTCAGCACCAATGCCAGCCAGAACGGCGCCCCCATGGCCAGGATGCTCACAAAGCTCAAGGCGGCGAACAACACCATGGAACCCTGGGCGAAATTCAGCACCCCCGAAGCCTTGTAGATCAGCACGAAGCCCATGGCCACCAAGGAATACATCACGCCGGCCAGCAGGCCGCCGATCAACACTTCTATGAAAAATAGCACAATATGCTCCTCCAATCAGACCCGCTGGGTTTTAATGACTGACCCCGAGATAGGCATTGATCACCTCGGGGTTTTGTCGCACTTCGTCGGGGGTGCCGTCGGCGATTTTCTTGCCGTAGTCCAGCACCACCACTCGGTCGGAAATATCCATCACTACCCCCATGTCATGCTCGATGAGCACCACCGTGGTGCCGAATTCGTCGTTGACATCCAAGGCGAACCGGCACATGGCCTGCTTTTCCTCGATATTCATGCCCGCCATCGGCTCGTCCAACAACAGCAGTTCGGGTTCCGCCGCCAATGCCCGCCCCAGCTCCACCCGCTTTTGCAGGCCATAAGGCAACATGCCCACGGGGGTGCGCCGAATGTCCTCCAGGCGCAGAAAGTCGATGATCTCCTCCACTTTCTGGCGGTGCTCCAGTTCCTCGCGGCGGGCCGGCCCGAACCATAAGGCGTTCATCAAGAAATTAGACTTGATCTTCAAGCTGCGGCCGGTCTTGATGTTGTCGAGCACCGACATGCCCTTGAACAAGGCGATATTCTGGAAGGTCCGGCCGATCCCCAATTCCGCGGCCCGATGGGGCGGCATGTGGTGGCGGGTCTCCCCCTTGTAGGTCACGGTTCCCTTTTGCGGGTGATAGACGCCATTGATGACGTTGAGCATGGAGCTCTTGCCGGCGCCGTTGGGGCCGATGATGGCCAGAATTTCCCCCTTGCGGACCTGGAAGCTGATATCGGCCAGCGCGTTGACCCCGCCGAAAGACAGGGAAATGTGGTCTACCTTCAGAATGATGTCGCCAAGATGCCTGGATTCCGCCATGAGATCGCTCCTAGCTTGCCTGTTTAAGTTCTTCGGGAGTGAAGATCCGAACGTCCACGATCTTAATATCGGCTTTCACCGTTCCGACCCGTCCGTCCTCGAACTTCACCTGGGTTTCGATCGGGCAGTGATCTTTTCCGCTGTACAGGGCCTCGATCAACACCCCATATTTTTCCGCGATGCTCCTGCGCCGCACTTTGCGGGTCCGGGTCAATTCGCCGTCATCGGCATCCAGCTCCTTATGCAGGATGAGGAAGCGCTTGATCTGGGAACCCGACAGATGGGAATCGGCGGCTAGATCCCGATTGACCTGCTCCACGCATTCCTTGATCAAGGCGGACACCTCCGGCTTGCCGGCCAGGTCGGTATAGCCGCTATAGGGAAGGTTGCGGCGTTCCGCCCAGTTGCCCACCGCGGTGATGTCGATATTGATGAAGGCGGTCACCTCATCCCGCCCGTTGCCGAAGGTAACGGCCTCCTTGATATAAGGAAAGAATTTCAGCTTGTTTTCGAGAAACTTCGGCGCGAACATGTTGCCGTTGTTGAGCCGCCCCACATCCTTGGCCCGGTCGATGATGCGCAGATGGCCGTTGTCGTCGAAGAAACCGGCATCCCCCGTGAGCAGCCAGCCCTCGTCGTTCTTGGCTTCCTGGGTGGCCTGGGGATTCTTATAGTAGGAATGGAACACCCCGGGACTGCGAACGATGACCTCCCCCGCCTCGGTAATCTTGATTTCGACCCCGGGCACCGGCTTGCCCACCGTAATGGCATTCACCTCGCCATCGGGCTGCACCGTCACGAAAGCCGAAGCTTCGGTGGCGCCGTACAACTGCTTGATATTCACCCCCAGGGACCGAAAGAAGGCGAAAAGATCCGGACCGATGGCCTCTCCGCCGGTAATAGCCAGCCGCATGCGGCTGAATCCCAATACATTCTTGAGGGGCTCATACACCAGGAAACCACCGATGGCGTAAAGCAGCCGATCCATGAGAGACACGGGCTTGTGGTCCAGTATCGCAACGCCGACCCGGCGGGCCACTCTCATAAAGTAGCGGAACATGGCGCGCTTGAGCCAGGCCGCGTCCTCCATGCGGATCATTACCGACGTCAGCAGGTTTTCATACACCCGGGGAGGCGCCAGATAATAAGTGATCCCGATCTCCCGCAAATCGGTCAGCATGGTCTCGGCGCTCTCGGGACAATTCACGCAGTAGCCGGCGATGTGGGCCTGGCAATAAGAGAACAGGTGATCCCCGATCCAGGCCATCGGCAAATAGGACAACACTTCCTCGTCGGGCTGGATGCGCTCGGACTCGATGGCGTTGCGGCTAGTCGTCATCAGGTTATCGTAAGTCAGCACCACCCCTTTGGGCTGGCCGGTGGTGCCCGAGGTGTAAAGAATCGCCGCGATGTCGGACCCCGCCCCCTGGGCGACTTCCTTAAGAAAAAAGTCCGGGTGTTCTTGATCGAAGATTTTGCCCAGGCCCTGAACCTCCTCATAACTGTCGAGAAACGGGAAGTCGTAGTGCCCCAGGCCCCGGGGCTCGTCGTAGATGATCAATTCGACGCGGGGAATCCGCTCCCTCATGTCCAACAGCTTGTCCACCTGCTCTTGGTCTTCCACCACCACGAAGCGGATTTCCGCGTTGTCGATGACGAACACCATTTCCTCGGCCACCGCGTCCTGATATAGCGGAACCGGGATGCCCCCCAAAGCCTGGGTGGCGGCGGCGGCCCAATAGAGGCGCGGCCGGTTGTCGCCGATAATGCCCAGCTTGTCGCCCCGCTTGAAACCCTTGGCCGCCAGGCCGCAGGCAAAAGCCCGCACTTCGGTGGCGTATTCGCCCCAACTCCAGGACTGCCAGATTCCGAAGCCTTTTTCCCGAATCGCCGGCCGATCGGGCCGATTTTTCAGATGATCAAGCAATAGCTTGGGAAAAGTGTCCAACAGTGCGGCACTCCGCTGACCGGTCGTTTCCATGAATCCCCTCCGGAGACTTCGTTCCAATGTTTCTCCACTCCCGCCGTTCGGCATCGGTGAAGATCCAACCGCATGACGCGGCGAAATTCTAAAGCTTTTTCCTTGCCCAGCGATATCTTTGAATAATAAGCCGGGCTATTTTCCGAAAAACCGCGCCGGCCGTTTCTGCAGGAAAGCTTCCAATCCTTCCCGCCGGTCTTCAGTGGCGAAGACCAAGCCGAAAGCGTCGCTCTCCAGGGCGCAGGCATTATCCAAATCGAGGTCCAGCCCCCGCCGCACCACTTGTTTGGCGTGGCGCACCGCTAACGGCGCCTTATCCGCCAGCAGGCGCGCCGTTTCCAGAGCCTTGGCCAGCAACTCCTCGGCCGGCGCTACCTGGTTCACGAGACCGATGCGCCAAGCCTCCTCGGCCTTGATCTGGCGCCCCGTCAATATCAATTCCAGCGCCAGAGCCCGCCCCACCAGCCGGGACAGCCGTTGGGTACCCCCGAACCCCGGGATGATCCCCAGGTTGATCTCGGGCTGGCCGAATACCGCCTTTTCCGAAGCGACGATCCAGTCGCAAGCCAGCGCCAACTCGCAGCCCCCGCCCAGGGCGAATCCATTCACCACGGCAATGGCCGGAATGTCCAAAGCCTCGATGGCTCGGAAAGTCCGCAATCCGGCCTCGGAAAACCGTTGCGCTTCCACCGCAGTCAGGGACGACATCTCCACGATGTCCGCCCCGGCGACAAAAGCACGGTCCCCCGCCCCGGTCACCAGCAGTGCGCGGGCGTCCCGGTTCCGGGCCAAGCCCCCCAAGGCATGCTCCAATTCCCCCAACAACTGGCTGTTGAGCGCATTCAGCGCCTGGGGCCGGTTCAGGGTCAACAAACAGATCCCGGGCGCCGGCTGTTCGAGCTTGATCGTCTGATAATCCATCGCTTCCATAGGATTTTGTTCCGGGTGACCGCAAAAACGACTGCTTCAACCCGCCCTGGGCTGCGGCCGGCAACGCTCCCTTACCCGCTAATATTGATAAAAACCCCTGCCGGACTTTCGTCCCAAATATCCCGCGTCCACCATTTCCTTCAGCAGGGGGCAAGGGCGATACTTGGGATCATTGAACCCCTCATAGAGCACTTGCAGCACCGAAAGACAAACATCGAGCCCGATCATGTCGGCCAACGCCAGGGGGCCCTGGGGATGATTGGCCCCCAGCTTCATCACGGTGTCGATGTCTTCCGCGCTGGCCAAGCCTTCATGGAGGGCGCAGATAGCCTCGTTGATCATGGGCAGCAAAATCCTGTTGGCCACGAAAGCCGGGCTGTTCTTCACGCTGACCGGGGTCTTGCCCAACCTCCGGGCCAGTGCCTGAACGGTTTCGAAAACCGCCTCGCTGGTCTGCAAGGCCCGAATCACCTCCACCAATTGCATTACCGGCGCCGGATTCATGAAGTGCATGCCAATCACCTGGCCGGGACGGCCGGTAACGGCCGCCAGCTTGGTGATGGACAGGGAGGACGTATTGGTGGCCAGTATGGTCTCGGGCGGGGACAAGCGATCCAATTCCTTGAAAAGCTTGGCCTTGACATCCCAACTTTCGCTGGCGGCCTCCACCACCAGTTGGGCGCGGGCTGCCTCGGCCAACCGAGTGGAACAGCGCAATCGGGCCAAGGCTTGGGTACGGACTTCCCCGCTGATTTTCTCCCGCGCCGCCATCCGCTCCAGATTCTTCTCGATAGTCGCCACGGCCCGTTGCAGGGCTGAATCCGCGATATCGCACAAAACCACCTCGAAGCCGCCGACGGCGAATACCTGGGCAATGCCATTGCCCATGGTTCCCCCGCCGATAACCGAAACGCTCTTGATATTGTCCATGAACCCCTGCCTACATGTTGCGACGATACTGGCCGCCCACCTCAAACAACGCCCGGGTGATTTGCCCCAGGGAGCAGCAGCGAACGGTGTGCATCAATTCCGCGAAAATATTCCCTTTGCTTATCGCCGTCTGCTTAAGACGCTCCAGCGCCGGGCCGGCGGCCTCCTGGTGGCGACTCTGAAAATCCCGCAACCGGCTGAGCTGGCTTTGCTTTTCCTGCTCCGTGGAGCGGGCGAGCTCCATGGGTTTGGCGGCCGGCTGAGGATGGGGGTTGCGAAAAGCGTTGACTCCGATAATAGGCAAAGCGCCGTCGTGCTTCAACATCTCATAATGCAACGACTCGTCCTGGATCTTGCCGCGCTGGTAGCCGGTCTCCATGGCCCCCAGCACTCCCCCCCGCTCGGCTAGGCGGCAGAACTCAGCCAGCACCGCCTCTTCCACCAGGTCGGTCAGTTCTTCGATGATGAACGAGCCCTGGTTGGGGTTCTCATTCTTGGCGAGCCCCCATTCCCGGTTAATGACCATCTGGATCGCCAGGGCGCGGCGCACCGAATCCTCGGTAGGAGTGGTCACCGCCTCGTCGTAGGCATTGGTATGCAAGCTGTTGCAGTGGTCGTAAACGGCGATCAGCGCTTGCAAGGTGGTGCGGATATCGTTAAAGGTCATCTCCTGGGCATGCAGAGAGCGCCCGGAAGTCTGGACATGATATTTCAGTTTCTGGCTACGCTCGTTGGCGCCGTAGCGGCGTTTCATGGCGGTTGCCCAGACGCGGCGCGCCACCCGGCCGATCACCGTATATTCGGGATCCATGCCGTTGGAGAAGAAGAACGACAGGTTGGGAGCAAAGTCGTCTACCTTCATGCCCCGGGCCAGGTAAGCCTCCACGTAGGTGAAGCCGTTGGCGAGCGTGAAGGCGAGCTGGGTAATGGGATTAGCCCCCGCCTCGGCGATGTGGTAGCCGGAAATGGAAACCGAGTAGAAGTTCCGCACCCCCTCGGCGACGAAATACTCCTGAATGTCCGCCATCACCCGCAAGGAAAATTCGGTGGAAAAAATGCAGGTGTTTTGTCCCTGGTCCTCCTTCAGGATATCCGCCTGCACCGTCCCCCGGATATTCCGCAGCACCCGCTCACGGATGGCTGCGGACTCGCTTTCGGAAGGGTCCCGCCCCGTCGCATCGCGGAATTTATCCAGTTGCTGATCAATGGCGGCGTTGAAGAACATCGCCAGGATGGTCGGCGCCGGCCCGTTGATGGTCATGGAAACCGAAGTGCGGGGACTCGTCAGGTCGAAACCCCGGTATAGATCCCGCATGTCCTCCAGGGTGGCGACGGAGACCCCGGAATTTCCCACCTTGCCGTAGATGTCAGGCCGTTCGTCGGGATCAAAACCGTAGAGCGTCACCGAATCGAAGGCGGTGGACAGCCGGATCGCGGAACCATCCTTGGAGAGATACTTGAAGCGGCGATTGGTGCGGAGCGGATCGCCCTCTCCGGCAAACATGCGGGTCGGATCTTCTTCTTCCCGTTTGAAGGGAAATACGCCGGCGGTAAAGGGAAAATAGCCGGGAAGGTTTTCCTTCATCAGCCACTTGAGTATTTCCCCATGATCCTCGAAAGCCGGCAGAGCGACTTTCGGTATCCGGGTCCCCGACAAACTGACGGCGTAGAGCGCGGTGCGGATCTCGGTATCTCGCACCCGGCTCACATGCGCTTCCCCAGAGTAGCTGTCCCGCAAGGCCGGCCAGAATTCCAGCAGCTTGCGACAGTCGGGCGCTTGCCGCTCTTCGCGGGCCTGAATGAGCGGCTCTAGATCTTCCCCCGCCTGCCCCGCCTCCAACAACATGCGCCGAGCTTCCCGAAGTTGCTGAATTTCCCGCGCCAAGCCTGATTGCTCTCGCGCGAGGCGATGATAAGCGCGCACCGTATCGGCAATCTCCGCAAGATAGCGCACACGGGCCGGCGGAACGATGACGGGATTCCCCGTGGGGATTTTCCCGGCGACCGCCGGCAGCTTGCCGGGAGCAAGCTTGAGGCCGTGTTCCGTCAGTAGCTTGGACAAACCCTGGTACAGGGCCGTCACCCCGTCGTCACTGAACCGCGAAGCGATGGTCCCATAGACCGGCATCTGCTCCGGAGCCGCGGAGAATGCTCCGCGATTGCGCTGTATCTGCTTGGCCACGTCCCGCAAGGCGTCCTGAGCCCCCTTGCGGTCGAATTTATTGATGGCCACCAGATCGGCGAAATCCAGCATGTCGATCTTTTCCAGTTGACTCGCGGCGCCGAACTCCGGGGTCATGACGTACAAGGACAAATCCACATGAGGCACGATGGCGGCGTCCCCTTGGCCGATGCCGGAAGTCTCGACGATCACCAGATCGAAGCCCGCCGCCTTGCAGGCCGCGCACACTTCCGGCAGACAGGCGGCGATTTCCATTCCCGAAGCGCGGGTCGCCAGAGAACGCATGTAAATATTGTCGCCATCGATGGCGTTCATCCGGATGCGGTCGCCCAGCAGCGCCCCCCCAGTCTTGCGCCGGGAAGGATCCACCGCGATGACGGCGATCTTCAGCCGATCTTCCTGGTCATAACGGAACCGGCGGATCAATTCGTCGGTCAGGGAAGATTTCCCGGAACCGCCGGTCCCGGTAATGCCCAATACCGGAACCGGCCTTTTCGCCGCCAAGGCAGCCAATTCGCCGCGCAACTCGGGGGCCAGCGCATCGCCCTCCAGGGCGGTGATGATGCGCGCCAAATCGAATCGGCTCCCCGCCCGCAGGCCATCCAGACTACCGGGCAGCGAAGCGCGGAGATCGAAATCGGCCGCCGCCAGCATGTCGTCGATCATGCCTTGCAGGCCGAGCCTTGCCCCGTCTTCGGGAGAGTAAATGCGGGTCACCCCGTAGGCATGCAACTCGGCGATTTCCTCCGGAACGATGACCCCGCCGCCGCCGCCGAAAATCTTGATATGGGCTCCGCCCCGCTGCCGCAGCAGGTCGATCATGTACTTGAAATATTCGACATGCCCGCCCTGGTAGGAACTGATCGCGATGCCCTGCACGTCCTCTTGCAAGGCGGCCGTGACCACTTCGCCCACCGAACGGTTGTGGCCCAGATGAATGACCTCCGCTCCGCTAGCCATTAATATGCGCCGCATGATATTGATAGCAGCGTCGTGACCGTCGAAAAGGCTCGTCGCCGTGACGAACCGCACCTTGTTGGCGGCGCGGTAAGCCCGGTGCGCGGCCTGTACGCTGAGATCGGTCATGGGCGGACGGCAAACGGCCGGGTGGAGGGAGGGTGAGGGTCATCCATGACTTTGCGACACTACATTACGGAAGTTATGGGCGTCAACCATGCTTGGTCCGGACAATTGCTGTTTTTTTTAGATGTTAGGGCATTTTTTCAAGCTCTTGGGGCCGTCTGAAATATTCTCTTTTTATGATGGCAACATCGTTTTTTTCTTGGGTAGACGACTGGGGACAAATCCACCCAAGGGCATCTGTTTCCTGTCGGATCGTTTCCTTGGTTCCCAGCATCACAGAACTATTGTTCGATTTGAATTTGGGAGAATATTTGGTGGGGCGGACCGGATTTTGCGTTCACCCAGCGCCGGCGGTCAGGAAAATTCCCAAAGTCGGCGGAACCAAAGCCGTGGATCTGGGTAAGATCCGTCAACTCAGGCCCACCCATGCGGTGGTCAATGTCGACGAAAATCCCAAATGGGTGGCGGAGGCCCTGGCGGAATTCGTCCCCCAAGTCATCGTCACTCACCCCTTGGGTCCCTGGGACAACCTCAAGCTATACCGCCTGCTGGGGGGCATCTTTGATCGAGAAGAGCGGGCGGCGGCGCTCGAAAAAGAGTTCTCGGAATGCTACGCAGGCGTGGTCCGGGCGGCGGCGGCGCTACGGCGGCAACGGGTGCTTTACCTCGTCTGGCAAGACCCCTGGATAACGGTATCGCCGGATACCTACATATCCCGCACGCTGGCGCTGGTGGGCTGGGATACCGTGCCGATGGAGGCTGCGGTACGCTACCCGGAACTGGCGGGATTCCCGGAATGGGCCGCGGGAGCCGATTGGGTGCTGCTGAGCAGCGAACCCTACCCTTTCCGGGAAAAACACCTAACCCAACTTCGCCGCGCCCTGCCTCCAGGCGCGGCTTGCCGAATAGCCCTAGTGGATGGGGAAATGGCTTCCTGGTACGGCAGCCGGGCGATCCGGGGTCTGC
>JAHFQX010000044.1 GCA_023259135.1 Betaproteobacteria bacterium
TACGGTTCCGTGAAGTTGAGGCCCCAAGCGGGAATCATCGCAATGGGCATCATGATTTTTCTGAGTAATGCGGCCCTTCGCGGGGTCGTGCAAGCTTTCTTTCAGGCCGCCGGGGAGAGTTACGCATTCCAGTTCCTGCGCTCCGTCCTGCCCCGGTTGGGGGTTGGCCCGCTGCGCTTCTTGGGGGCGCCTGTCCTGAGCGCCGTCGAAGGGCCTGCCGGCGAGAGCGTATTGCCTGTTTGATGCCCACCGGAAGTGGGCCGCCTTGCGGGCCGCTGGGGCTGGGCGAGCGTTGGAGATATACCGGAGCGGTGGTTAGGCTGGCCCCGGCGCGCCGGGGTTCCGCCGTTGCGTCCGTTGGGGATGGGCTCGGGCCGGATGCGAGGATCGGGCTCGAAGCCGGGGACGATTTCTTTGGGCAGCGGCCGCTTGATCAGCCTCTCGATATCCGCCAACAGCTTGTCCTCGTCGACGCACACCAGCGAGACAGCCTCGCCTTCCAAGCCGGCGCGGCCGGTGCGGCCGATGCGGTGGACGTAATCTTCCGGCACGTTGGGCAACTCGAAGTTGACCACATGGGGCAGCTCGATGATGTCGATGCCCCGAGCGGCGATGTCGGTGGCCACCAGGACTTGCAGTGTGCCGGCCTTGAACTCCGCCAGCGCCTTGGTGCGGGCCGGCTGGCTTTTGTTGCCGTGGATGGCCAGGGCCGGAATGCCGCCTTTGTCCAATTGCTCCGCCAGCCGGTTGGCGCCGTGTTTGGTGCGGGTGAATACCAGCACCTGGAACCAACCGTATTTCCGGATGAGATGGGCCAGCAGCTCGCGCTTTCTTTCGCGATCAACCCGGTACACCTTCTGCGCCACCGTGTCGGCGGTGAGGTTGCGGCGAGCCGCTTCAATGAGCACCGGGCGGTTGAGCAGTCCATCGGCCAATTGCTTGATCTCGTCGGAGAAAGTGGCCGAGAACAGCAGGTTCTGCCGCTGCCGGGGCAGCAGCGCGAGGATGCGCTTGATGTCGCGGATGAAGCCCATGTCCAGCATGCGGTCGGCTTCGTCCAGCACCAGAATCTCGATTTGGGACAGATCCAGGGTTTTCTGTTGCACGTGGTCCAGCAGACGGCCGGGGGTCGCCACCAGAATATCGACGCGGCTGCGCAGCCGCTGGATTTGCGGATTGATGCCGACTCCGCCGAACATCACCATGGAGCTGAGCTTCAGATATTTGCCGTATTCCCGCACGCTTTCTTCCACTTGGGCGGCCAGTTCCCGGGTCGGGGTGAGGATCAGCACTCGGATCGGTGGCCGGCCGCTGGACGGCCCTTTCACACTTTTGTCGGACAGCCGGTGCAGGATCGGCAGCGTAAAGCCGGCGGTCTTGCCGGTGCCGGTCTGGGCGCCGGCCAGGAGATCCCCCCCCGACAGCACGGCGGGAATCGCCTGTATCTGGATGGGCGTGGGTTCGGTGTAGCCCCGTTCGGTAACGGCGCGGAGGATTTCTTCGGACAAGCCGAGAGTAGCAAAAGACATGAGTTTCCTGAAAAAACATCGGCCTGTCGCCGCGAGGGGCGCCAGTCTGGGGCAGATGAGCAAGGGTTGAAGCAGCCGGAAAGGCAGCGGCGCATAGACTGGAACGAGCGCCGCGAGCCCGCAGTGTACCACAGCCCTGTCCTGAGCGCCGTCGAAGGGGCGGCCGTGGGATAAGAAATCCGCTTCACATCCCCGGCGATGCGCTGCACACTGCGATGTCGTTGGGGAATGATGGTTTCTGGAGAGGAGTCTGCCGTGCCGGTCTGGTTGCCATCACCTTGTTACTGGCGCAACTGGAAAGAGGTTGAAAATGAAAAAAGGGGTTTATGGATTATTGGGTGCCGTCTTCATGCTTGTTCTGGCGGCTTGCGCGACCCAGCAGTTGGCCTCACGACAGCCGCTGCGCCTCTACGTTTTCGATTGCGGCGCCATAGATGTCTTGGATATCTCGGTCTTTCATCCGGGCATCGGCAAAGGAGAGCGCAAAACCCTGGCCGACTCGTGCTACCTAGTGGTTCACCCGAAAGGCACATTGATATGGGATGCGGGCCTTCCGGATGCCCTGGCCCGCATGCCGGAAGGCAAGACGCTTTACGACATGTTCATCATGCGGGTGACAAAAACGCTGGCTGCGCAAATGAGGGAGATCGGCTACACGCCGGAAACCATCGACTATCTCGGGATCTCCCACATGCATGGCGATCACGTGGGCAACGCCAGCCTGTTCCCGCGCGCCACGCTGCTGCTGCAAAAGGAGGAATACGCTGCCGCCTTCGGTCCCAACCCAGGTCAGTACGGTTTTGATCCTTCAACTTATTTAGCCCTGCGGGCTAATCCGGTCAAGATCCTTGCAGGAGACTACGATATCTTCGGTGACGGCACAGTCGTGCTCAAACGCATGCTCGGACATACCCCGGGTCATCAGGCCTTGTATGTGAGGCTTCCCAAGACCGGCAATATTCTGCTTTCGGGGGATCTGGCGCACTTCACCGATAATTGGGTTCATAAGCGCGTCCCGAGCTTCAACTTCGACAAGGAGCAGTCGGTCAAGACGATGCAAGAGGCCGAGCAATTCCTCAAAGCGAATAACGCGATACTCTGGATTCAGCATGACCTGGAGCAGAACGCTGGGATCAAGCGCTCCCCGGCTTACTACGACTAATCCCGCTGCTGGAGATCCGGCGATGCGTTCGGCCAACCGCTAGGTTTCGGCTCGATCCGCGACCGTCAGTTCGACGGTTCCGCGAGCCTGCGCGGGGTTGGGAGGGTTCATGCCGGGTCTCTCACGGCTGGGTTGGGCTGTCCGCGGCCAGGGCGTTCCATACGCAAGCGCCCTTGCTGGCTTGATTAAGGGCTTGCAATTGTTCTTGGTGGGCGGCCAGTTCCTCGGCGGTGGCGCGCAGCACCACCAGATTGCGGGGCAGCGGGCGGGATTCCCGGTCCGCGGCGGCGGGGGCTTCCAGGTCCATGAGCAGGCTCTCCTGGCCGCGGGTCATGGCCAAGTAGACTTCCGCCAGCAGTTTGGCGTCCAGCAGGGCGCTATGCTGGGTGCGGGCCGAGCGGTCCACTTGATAGCGCTCGCACAGGGCATCCAGGTTGTTCTTTTTGCCGGGGTGCAGATCCTTGGCCATGCGCAGCGTGTCTTGTACCGTGCAAGACTGGGTAATCGGCAAACGACCGGCCAGTTCCAGTTCCAGATTGAGAAAACCGACATCGAAAGGGGCGTTGTGGATCAGCAGTTCGGCCCCCGCGATGAACTCCAGCAACTCGGCGGCGATTTCCTCGAAGTGGGGCTTGTCGGCCAGGAAGTCGTCGGTGAGACCGTGGATTTCCAAGGCGCCGGGGTCGCTGGAACGTCCCGGATTGAGATAGTGGTGGACGTATTGGCCGGTGAGACGGCGGTTGACCATCTCCACCGCCGCCACTTCCACGATACGGTGTCCTAGGGTGGGGTCCAGCCCAGTGGTTTCAGTGTCGAGGATAATTTGTCTCATGTGGGTCTTCCAATGATGGCGTGGGCCCCGCGGTTGGCCAGGGCATCGGCCCGCTCGTTGCCGTCGTGTCCGGCATGTCCCCGCACCCAGATCCATTCCACTTGGTGGCGGGCGGCCGCCTCGTCCAGCCGCTGCCACAGATCGGCATTCTTCACGGGTTGATTGCCGGAGGTTTTCCAGCCCCGCCGCTTCCAGTTGATGATCCAACTGCTGATGCCCAGTTGCACATATTGGGAATCGGTATGCAGCTTGACCCGGCAGGGCTGGGTGAGGGCGGCCAAGGCTTGAATGACCGCCAACAGTTCCATGCGGTTATTGGTGGTGTGGGGTTCTCCGCCCCACAGTTCTTTTTCCCGGCCGCGGCAGCGTAACAGGGCGCCCCAGCCGCCGGGGCCGGGATTGCCCTTGCAGGCGCCGTCGGTGAAGACTTCGACGACTTCCGAGGCAGCCGTTGGGCGGCCCGGCGGCCGTTGTTGAGAGGGGGGGGTCATTGCGTTCCTTGACTGGTTTTGGGCTTGTCGGCGATTTTCTGGGGAGCCGCGGCGAAGGATTTTTTGGCGGGGGCCAGCCGGGTATTCCAGCGGGGGTTGATGAGCCGCATGCCGTGAACTCGTTTGATGGCTTGGAGAAAATAAACCCCTCCCGCGCCGGGCCACCAGCGATCCCCGGCGGCTTCCATGAAGGCGCAGCGGGATAGCCATCGCTCTTGCCGGAAGGGCGGCACGTAACACCCCATCCGGCCGCCGACGATCTCGAAACCCAGCAGGCTGAGCCAGTCCTTGAGGCGCAGCAGGCGGATGAACCGGGCATTCCACGGAACTTGCGCCGAGGCCGGGCCGGGCAGCCGCCGCCGTCCGCCCCATAGGCTCCAGGGATTGAAGCCGGAGAGCACCAGGTGGCCTTCGGGCATGAGGATGCGGCCGGCTTCCCGCAGGATTTGATGGGGTTCGGCGCCGAACTCCAGCACATGGGGCAGCACCACCAGATCGACGCTGTTGCCGGCCACCGGCAGCTCGGTGGGCCGGGCCAGGATGCCGGCGCCCGACCGGGCGTCGATGCGGCAGCGCAGGGGGATGCGGCTGGCCCGCAGCAAGTCCAGTTCCGACAGGCCGATTTGCAGGGCGTAATAGCCGAACACATTGGCCACTGCGGAATCGAAATAGGCGGTTTCCTGGCGCAGCAGATATTGCCCCAGGGGGGTGGTCGTGAACCATTCCCCGAGTCCTTGGGGCATCGTTTCCGGCGTTGACATTTGACCTGGCCGGTTCTATGGTGAAACGCGCTTTGGCATCGTACCGGCGGGAGGCATAAGGCCCCGCGCCGGATGCGGGCGATCGAGGCTATCGTTGGGGGTTTTTATGAGGGTCATGGCCATGGTTGACATCATTCCCATTCCCGCCTTTCAGGACAACTATATCTGGTGCATCAGCGACGGCCGTCATGCGGCGGTGGTCGATCCGGGAGACGCGGCGCCGGTGCTGGAGTTCCTCCAACGAGAGCATCTGACCTTGACCGCCATCCTTGCCACCCATCATCACGCCGACCATGTCGGAGGGATCGCTTCCTTGCTGGAGTCCTATCCGGTTCCCGTCTATGGCCCCGGAGATGGCACGATTCCTCAGGTGACCGATCCGGTGGCGGAAGGGGACGAAGTGATGCTCGCCGCGCCGGAGATCGCCTTGGAGATATTGGAGATTCCGGGCCATACTCCAGGACACATCGCCTATTATGGCGTAAACCGTTTGTTCTGTGGCGACACCCTGTTCGCCTGCGGCTGCGGCCGCTTGTTCGGCGGCACGCCCGAGCAAATGACCGCGTCCTTGCAGCGGCTGGCCGAGTTGCCGGGCGGCACCCTGGTGTACTGCGCCCACGAGTACACCCTGTCCAACATCCGTTTTGCCCGAACGGTGGATCCCGATAATCCGGCCCTCGCCGACCGGGAAAGGCGCGACCGGAAGCTGCGGGAGCAGGGGCTGCCCACCGTGCCTTCGAGCATCGCGGTGGAGCGCATGACCAACCCGTTCCTGCGCTGCCATCTTTCGGAAATCGCCGAGGCCGCGTCCCGTGCGGAAGGGCGGCCGCTGCCGGAGCCGGTGGCGGTATTCGCCGCGCTGCGGGAATGGAAGAACCGTTTCTGAACGGGGAGCCATGCCCGTCGCTACACGCCACCTTCTTGGAGGCGATTGAAGGAAGACGGCGGGGCTGGGTACAATGGCGGCATGCAGCCCGTCAACCTGACCCATCATTTCCTCATCGCCATGCCCAGCATGGTGGATCCGAATTTCGCCCGGACTTTGACCTATATCTGCGAGCATTCCGAGCAGGGCGCCTTGGGGCTGGTGGTGAACCGTCCCACCGATATGACCCTGGGCAATCTGTTTCGTCAAATGGGCCTGGAGGCTGGTGATGACGCCATCGGACGGCAGCCGGTTTATTTCGGCGGCCCGGTGCAACTGGAGCGAGGGTTCGTGCTGCACCAGCCGGTCGGCGAGTGGCAATCTTCGCTGCGGCTGGGGGATGACGTGGCATTGACCACTTCCAAGGATATTCTCGAAGCGGCGGGCGGCGGGACGGGACCCCGTCATATGCTGGTGACCCTGGGCTACGCGGGCTGGGCCGCCGGCCAGTTGGAACAAGAACTGGCGCAAAACGCCTGGCTGACCGTGCCGGCCGACGTCTCGGTGATTTTCGGCCTGCCTCCCGACGAACGTTTCACCGCGGCGATGCGGCTGCTGGGGATCGATCCGGGGAGCTTGTCCGAGGAGGCCGGCCATGCTTAGGGGGAGTCTGCATAAGCCCTCGTTGCGCCCTTGGGGGCCGGGGCGGGCAGGATTCAAGAGCGCTCCGTGACGGCCGCCCCCGCCGTGGCCGATGCGGTCAGCCCGGTTCCGGAAAGCGGCACGGTGCTAGCCTTCGATTATGGGGAAAAGCGCATCGGCGTGGCGGTCGGGGAGTTGAGCCTCAAGATCGCCCATCCGCTGACCACGCTGATCGCCGAGTCCGATGTTCAACGCTGGGCGGCGGTGCTTCCGCTGGTGGCGGAGTGGCAGCCGGTGCTGTTCGTGGTCGGGCTGCCCGGCGCCGCCGACGGCGTGGAGCATCCGGTGGGCCGCCGCTGCCGCAAATTTGCCCAAGGTCTTGCGGCGCGCTTAGGCATTCCCGCCGTCCTCATCGACGAGCGTTTGAGCTCCTGGGCCGGGGAGCAAGCCCTGCGAGAGGCCGGGGCGCGGTTCAGGGGCGATAAGGGCGCGGTGGATCAAGCCGCGGCTCAGCAGATCTTAAAAAGCTATTTCGACCATAGCGGCCATGGAATCCCTGCCTGATCCCGAAATCCTGCTGGAGCGGCTGGCTGAGGCTTTGCGCAGTCGCCTGGAGCCGGGCTTCGCCCTGGTGGGAGTGCATACCGGCGGCGCTTGGCTGGCGGAACGTTTGCATCGGGAACTGCGCCCCGCCGCTCCGCTGGGGATCCTGGACATCTCTTTTTACCGCGACGATTTCGAGCAGATCGGGCTGCATCCCCAAGTCAAGCCTTCCGATATTCCTTTCGCGGTGGAGGATCACCCCATCGTGCTGGTGGACGATGTCCTGTATACCGGTCGCACAGTGCGAGCCGCCATGAACGAGCTGTTCGACTATGGCCGCCCCAGCCGCATCTGGCTGGCGGTGCTGGTGGATCGGGGCGGGCGGGAACTGCCCATCGCCGCGGATTTCGTCGGAGCGACGATTTCGCTGCCCCCCGAGCAGCATGTCGAGCTTAAGCGCAACGGCGCCGGGGAATTGTCCCTGGCCCTCAACAACGGTTAAGGAAACGGAGTGCGAGCCGGCCACCGAGATCCCCAGCTTGACGCCAACGGCGAGCTCAACCACCTGTTGACCATGGAAGGGCTTCCGGCCGAAATCGTTTTCCACATTCTGGATACCGCCAAGCCCTTCGTTTCGGTGACCGAGCGGGAAGTGAAGAAGCTTCCGCTGTTGCGGGGCAAGTCGATATTCAACCTGTTCTTCGAGCCCAGTACCCGTACCCGCACCACTTTCGAAATCGCCGCCAAGCGCCTGTCGGCGGACGTCGTCAACCTGAACGTGGGCGCCTCTTCCCAGAGCAAGGGCGAAACCCTGCTGGATACCGTCGCCAACCTGTCGGCCATGCATGCCGACATGTTCGTGGTGCGCCATGCCCAATCGGGCGCGGCGCACTTGATCGCCGGTCATGTGGCGCCTGACATTCACGTCATCAACGCCGGGGACGGGCGCCATGCCCATCCCACCCAGGCACTGCTGGACCTGTTTACCATCCGCCACTACAAGGGGGATTTTTCCCGCTTGCGGGTGGCCATCGTCGGCGACGTGCTGCATTCCCGGGTGGCCCGCTCCCAGATCCACGCTCTGACCACCGTGGGGGTGCCGGAGGTGCGGGTCATCGCCCCCCAAACCCTGTTGCCCCGCTACGTGGAACGGCTGGGGGTCCACGTCTACCATGACATGGCTAGCGGCTTGAGGGACGTCGATGTGGTGATCATGCTGCGCTTGCAAAACGAGCGCATGGACGGGGCGCTGCTGCCCAGCGCCCAGGAGTTCTACAAGTACTATGGACTGACCGAGGAAAAATTGATGGTGGCCAGGCCGGATGCCATCGTGATGCATCCGGGTCCCATGAACCGGGGCGTGGAGATCGATTCCGGGGTGGCCGACGGCCGCCAGTCGGTGATCCTGCCCCAAGTGACTTTCGGCATCGCGGTGCGGATGGCGGTGATGAGCATATTGGCGGGGCATTGAGGCGGCGATGAAAATCCAAATCAAGGGCGGCCGGTTGGTGGATCCGGGCAGCGGCCGGGACGAAGTCGCCGATCTGTTCATCAATGCCGGCAAGATCGTGGCGGTGGGTCAAGCCCCCATGGGCTGGCGCGCCGGCAAGATCATCGAAGCCGGCGGCCTGATAGTCTGTCCGGGGCTGATCGATCTGTCGGCCCGCTTGCGGGAGCCAGGCTACGAATACATGGCGACCTTGGAATCAGAGATGAGCGCCGCGGTGGCGGGGGGCGTCACCAGCTTGGCTTGCCCGCCCGATACCGACCCGCCCCTGGACGAGCCGGGGCTGGTGGAGATGTTGAAGCACCGCGCCCGGATTTTGAACCAGGCGCGGGTTTATCCGCTGGGGGCTCTGACCCAGGGACTCAAGGGCGAGCGGCTCACCGAGATGGCGGAGTTGGCGGATGCCGGTTGCGTGGCGTTCTCCCAAGCCGATGCGTCGATCTACGATACCCTGGGCCTGCTGCGCGCCATGCAGTACGCCGCCACCTTCGGCTTCAGCGTCTGGCTGCGGCCCCAGGATCCTTATCTTGCCCGGGGCGGGGTGGCCCATGACGGCGAGGTGGCGACGCGCCTGGGGTTGGCGGGCATTCCGGAATGCGCCGAGACGGTGGCCTTGTCCACCATCCTGAATCTGGCGCAGCTCACCGGAGTGCGCTTGCATCTGTGCCGCCTGTCTTCGGCGGCGGGGGTGGAGAGGGTGAGGCAGGCCAAGGCCACGGGGATGCGGATCAGTTGCGACGTCTCCGCCCATCACATGCATCTTTCCGAAATGGACGTGGGCTATTTTGATTCCAATTGCCACCTGGTGCCGCCGTTGCGGAGCTTGGCGGACCGCGACGCGCTGCGGCGGGGCTTGGCCGACGGCACCATCGACGCGATTTGCTCCGATCACACGCCGGTGGACGAGGATGCGAAGCAACTGCCCTTCGCCGAAGCCGAGGCGGGAGCCACCGGGCTGGAATTGCTGCTGCCGCTGACCCTCAAATGGATGCGGGAAACCGGCGTGTCGTTGCTGGCCGGCATCGCCAAGCTGACCTCGGCCCCCGCCGCCATCCTGGGGGTCAGCGGGGGCCACCTTGGCCCCGGCCAGCCGGCGGATTTGTGCATTTTCGATCCGGACCAGAGCTGGCGGGTGGATGACCAATCCCTCGTCAGCCAAGGCAAGAACACGCCGTTCCGGGGTCTGGAAATGCAAGGCCGGGTTATCATCACCCTGGTGGCAGGCCACTGCGTTTACGACGCCCGAACAACCGCTAAAAAACCTGGTGGCCCTTGAGTGGCGAGTCGAAACCCGAAACCCGAAACTCCATGAACGCCAACCCCTTGCTGGATTTTTCCGGCCTGCCCCGCTTTAGCGAATTTCGCGTCGAGCACGTCACCCCGGCGGTGGATCGGCTGCTGGAGGAAAACCGTCGGCTGGTCTCGACGCTGACGGACAGCCCCGCCGCCCCGACTCTGGTGGCCGATGGTGTTTCTGGGCTACCGGGGGCCGCTTCCGAGCGGCCCTTTAGCGGCCATGCTTCTGGGCTATGGGAGGCTTTCGTCACCCCTCTGGAGGAGGCCAACGAACGGCTGTCGCGGGCCTGGGGACAAGTCGCCCACTTGAACGCCGTCATGAACAGCCCGGAGCTCCGGGAGGCCTACAACGCCAACCTGTCCAAGGTGACTCAGTATTACGCCGAGATTTCCCAGCACCAGGGCCTGTATCGCCAATTCAAAAAGCTGCGCGCCTTGCCCGAATTCGACGGCTTGGCCCCGGCCCGCAAGAAGGTGGTGGAAAACGCGCTGCGGGATTTCCGGCTGGGCGGAGCGGAGCTTCCGGAAGCCCAGCGAGTTCGCTACATGGAGATTTCCGAGCGGCTGGCGGCCTTGTCGTCCCGCTTCAGCGACAACCTGCTCGACGCCACCAATGCCTATGCTCGCTGGGCCAAGAGCCCCGCCGAGGTGGCGGGGCTGCCGGAGGATGTTTTGGCCGCGGCGCGGCAAGCCGCCGAGGCGGAGCATCGCGACGGCTGGAAATTTACCTTGCACGCGCCTTCCTATTTGCCGGTGATGCAGTACGCCGACAATGGAAGCTTGCGGCAGGATTTATACCGCGCCTATGGGACGCGGGCGTCCGAATGGGGCCCGGCGAAATGGGACAACACCGCGCTCATCGCCGAGATCCTGCGACTGCGGCAGGAGGAGGCGCGGCTTCTGGGTTTTGCCCATTACACCGATCTGTCCTTGCAGACCAAGATGGCCCGGAGCCCCCGGGAGGTGCTGGAGTTTCTGTCGGAATTGGCGGCCAAGGCCAGACCTTACGCCTTGCGGGATTTGCAGGAAGTGGCGGATTTCGCCCAGCAGCGGCTGGGATTGCGGGAGTTGGAGCCATGGGACTTGGCCTATGCCTCGGAAAAACTCCGGCTGGAGCGCTACGCTTTTTCCGAGCAGGAGGTGAAACAATATTTTCCCGAACCCCGGGTATTGCTCGGCATGTTCCGGCTGGTGGAGTCCCTCTATGGCATTCGCGTCGAGGCGGCGCAAACCCAAGTCTGGCATCCGGACGTGAGATTCTTCAGGGTGATCGAGAGCAGCGGCGTCGAGGCCGGCGGTTTCTATCTCGACCCCTACGCCCGGACTTCCAAGCGAGGCGGGGCCTGGATGGACGACGCGGTGGGTCGCAGGCGGCGGCGGGATGGTGTCCAGCATCCGGTGGCCTACCTCAACTGCAATTTCGCCGCGCCGGTGGGCGGCAAGCCAGCCCTGTTCACCCACGACGAGGTGATTACCCTGTTCCACGAGTTCGGCCACGGCTTGCATCATTTGCTGACCCGGGTGGACGAGCTGGGAGTATCGGGCATCAACGGCGTGGAATGGGACGCGGTGGAGCTGCCCAGCCAGATCATGGAGAACTTCTGCTGGGAGTGGGAGGTGTTGCGCGGCATGACCGGCCATGTGGACAGCGGCGCGCCGCTGCCGCGGGAACTTTTCGACAAGATGCGGGCTGCCAAGAATTTCCAGATCGGGCTGCAAACCCTGCGGCAGATCGAATTCGCCCTGTTCGACCTGAAACTGCACTGGGACTTCGATCCCCAGGGCGACAAGACCGCCCTGGATCTGCTGAATGAAGTGCGCCGTCAGGTGGCGGTATGGTTCCCGCCGGATTATGAGCGTTTTCCCCACGGGTTTTCCCATATCTTCGCCGGAGGCTACGCGGCCGGGTATTACAGCTACAAATGGGCGGAGCTTTTGTCGGCGGATGCCTACAGCCTGTTCGAAGAGCGGGGCGTGCTGAGCGCCGAGGTGGGCGGCAAATTTCGGGACGAGGTGCTGGGAATGGGCGGCAGCCGCCCGGCATTGGAATCCTTCGCGGCTTTCCGGGGCCGGGGCCCCAGCATCGACGCGCTGTTGCGTCACAGCGGAATGGCCTAGTCCCCCACAACCGATAAGCTTGCGATCATGCCAAGACGCGCACCCGCATTCACCCAGCAGAGCGCACTAGGCGCTCAATTCACCACTCGCTAGCGGAGGGGGCATGAAACGATCCTTGTTGGCAGTCATCATCTTGATTTTGGCCGCCCCTCTCGTTCAGGCCCAGGTTTACCGCTGGGTGGATGAAACGGGCAAGGTTCACTACGGCGACCAGCCCCCCCCTGCCGGCAAGAACGTGCAGCGCAAGAATCTCGGCGCCAGCGTGGTGGAGGGGGATGTGCCTTACGCCGTTCGGCAGGCCATGCGGAATTTTCCGGTGGTGCTGTATTCGGCCCCCTGTGGAGCCCCGTGCGGCAATGCCAAGCAATTGCTGACCCGGCGCGGCATCTCCTTCACCGAGCAGGACGCCACCGACCCCACCGTTCAGGAAACGCTGCGCAAGTTCACCGGCGGGGAGCTGAGCGTTCCTCTGTTGCTCGTCGGCAAAACCCCCGTGGTGGGCTTCGAAGAGAGCCGCTGGCACAGCGCCCTGGACGCCGCCGGCTATCCCCGCACCGCTCCGCCGGCACGGCCCGCTTCGGCTCGCAAGGAAGCCGCGCCGACCCAGGACCCGAAAGTGGCGGAACGCTTTCCCGTCACCTTCTATACCGCCGCCTGCGGCCCCCCCTGCGACCGAGCCAAGGCTTTCCTGACTCAACGGGGCATCCCCTTTACCGAGAAAAACGCCGCCGACCCCGCCGAGCAGGAAGCCTTGCGGCAACTGGCGGGGTCGGAAATCACGCTGCCGCTGCTGCTGGTGGGCAACATGATGCTACGGGGCTTCGAGCCCACCCAATGGGGCAACGCCCTGGACACGGCCGGCTATCCCCGCGGCAAGCCGTGAAGCAGTCACGGGCGTCTATCAAGGCGCGCAGGTCGGCTTTGCTGTCCTGCTGGCCAGGATCGGTATGCCGTATCGGTATTCTGAGCAGGCTGATCGCGCCGATCAGATGAGCGGTCATCGTTCGGGCACTCTTGCCCACCGCCAGCCGCAGATGTTGTTGAAGCGCGAGCGCGGAATGGGGTCTGGCATTACCGGCCGGGCCTGGAGCCCGTCGAGAAATTGGTCCTGAGCCATTCCCCGTTCACCCCGGGTTATACACTGTGTTTTAACGGGCTATGCCAGCCATTGACCGATTTACTCCCCGGCGTGGAGAGCGCCATATCGGTGGGCCTGTTTCCCTGCCCTTAGGCGGGTCGGCCATGTCGGCGGGAGCGGCCTAGTGGCAAAGAGTGCTAGGATTCAAGAATTCAATCCTTGCTTGGATCGGCCATGCTCAAATCTATCCTCACCCTGACTCCCGATGAGTTGGATTTTGCCGTCGCCAAGGCGGAGCGCCTTTTTTATATGCGGGACTCCGACGGCCAGGTGTTCGAGTTCGGTGACTCGGGAAAGGTGACGGCGAAAGCCCCCCCTCCCAGCGGGCGCATGTTTCCCTATATCCCGACGCGGGACTGGCGGCAGGCCGGGCCCATCATCGAGAGACTCGGCATTTCCTTGCAAAAAATCGAGCATAGTTGGATCGCGGACATCGGTCGGGAAACCATGGCCACCGGCGCCTCGCCCTTGGAGGCGGCCATGCGGGCCCGAGTGATGGCGGCGTTCGGGCGTGAAATCGACTTGAGCGAGTAGTCTCGGCCGATTCGCTGATTAGCCCTCTGGAGTCGCTCTTGATATTGGGTGCTTCGGTTGCGGCCCATTCCGGGGTTTTGGCGCACCCCCCTATCGTGGGGCGCTTCGCGCCCTCTCCCAGCGGGCCACTGCATTTCGGCTCCCTGGTGGCCGCGGCGGGGAGCTATTTGGATGCCAAGAGCCGGGGCGGCAGGTGGCTGGTGCGGATGGAGGACTTGGATCCTTATCGTACCTTGCCCGGCGCGGCCGGTGAAATATTACGGACCTTGGAGGCTTTCGGATTCGCTTGGGATGGGCCGGTGGTCTATCAAAGCCAAAGGAGTCCAGCTTATCGGCAGGCCTTGGAAACCTTGCGAAGCCGCGCAGCGATTTATCCTTGCGGATGCAGCCGCAAGGAAATTGCCGAGCTTGCCGTGGCGGGAGTGGGAGTGGGCTATGTTTACCCCGGCACCTGTCGCGACGGATTGCCCCAAGGAAAAAGCGAGCGGGCGCTGCGGCTCAGGGTGGCTGACGAGGTGGTGGGCTTTGACGATAACGTACAAGGTCGCTTTCGCCAAAACTTGGCGGAGCAGGCCGGAGATTTCGTGGTCATGCGGGCCGATGGGGTGTTCGCGTATCCATTGGCGGTGGTGGTGGACGATGCCGCCCAAGGCGTGACCCATGTGGTGCGGGGCGCCGATCTGCTGGCGGCCACCCCCCGGCAGATCTATCTGCAAAAGGGGCTGGATTTGCCGACCCCCGCTTACGCCCATTTGCCGGTGGCGGTGAACGAGCACGGCCAAAAGCTCGGCAAGCAGACCCGTGCCGCACCCCTTGATCCGGCCCGTCCTGGGGAGGCCCTGTTCAAGGCTTTGGTATTTCTGGGGCAGGGTCCTCCGGCGGAGTTGTTCGGCGCCGACCCCGGACAGCTATGGGCGTGGGGGCTTAAGCGCTGGCGGTTAGCCCAGGTGTGCCGGGTTGTTCAGATGCCTTGCGGCCAAGCGGTAGGCTGGTGAGTGCCGGTGCCCCATCGCGAAAGGCGATCAATTCTCCGGGGCGGAAGGAAACCCATGGCTCGTTGTCGGTCAGGGGAACGGTGGCGATGATGGCCACTTGATCGTCCGGGCGGGTCACCTTGTTAAAGTCCACCGCGATATCTCGATCAGCCAGATGGGCGGTGGGGAAGGGGGCCCGGCGCAGCACGTAGCTCAGGCGGGTGGAGCAGTGGCAGAACAAGATTTCGCCGTTGCTGAGCAGATAGTTGAAGCGACCATGCCGGGCCAGGCCGCGGCTGGCTTCGGCGAGGATGCGGTGCAAGCTTTCCAGGGGCGGTTGCCGCTTCGGAGAGCGGCCGTGCAGAATTTCCAACAGGCGGCAGAAGGCCGCCTCGCTGTCGGTGCTCCCCACCGGCCGATAGCGTCCTTCCAAGGGCGGGTGAAAATTTCTGAGGGTGCCATTGTGGGCGAAAATCCAGTATCGGCCCCACAGTTCCCGCATGAAGGGGTGGGTGTTCTGTAGCCCGATCTTGCCCCGGGTGGCTTTGCGGATGTGGGCAATGACGTGGGTGGAGTGGATGGGATAGCGCCGCACCAGATCCGCCACCGGCGAATCCGCGGCGGGGCGGGGGTCCAGGAATACCCGGCAGCCCCGCCCCTCGAAGAAAGCGATGCCCCAGCCGTCGGAGTGGTGGTCGGTGGCTCCGCCGCGGGCCCGGAATCCCTCGAAGGAAAACACGATGTCGGTGGGAACATTGCAGTTCATGCCCAGTAGTTGGCACATGCTGTCCGGCCTCCTGTCTTTCAGATCTCCGGCTTCCCCGCCTCCGCATCGGAGTTGCTTTTGCCTGGCTGGGCGGTGAGCCAGTCGGGCAAGGGCCTGTTTCCGGCATGCTCGATGATGTACTGCTTGATCAGCTTTCTGACCACCTGAGAGGACCGCAAGTCCTGGGCGGCACAAATTTCCTCGAAGATCCGTTTTTTGCGCGGATCGATCAGGATCGTCAAACGGGCAGTTCGCTGTTCCATGGCGCTTAAATTGAAAATTTAATAATATGATGATAATTGACTTCAAATTCAAAGACAATACAATACACATTTAATCGACCGCAACAACCCCAACTTCATGCTGCTCCAAGCGTCGGATGTGCTCTGCTCCCCGAAGGCCGGTGGCGAGGCGCTGGGAGCCTCCAATATCCATTTGCGGTTGGCCTATCTTGTTTGCCCGGGGCGGGAATAAGTGGCGCAATCGGCAATGTCTTTATTGAGTTTCACACCGAATCCGCTGGCGTGGGCGGTGTCCATCGCCCTGGCCTGGGGAGCGGTCGGCTTGGCCGGTCTGGCCGCCCCGCGCAACGTTGGCTATGTCGGGCGGGTGCTGTTTCCGATCGGAGCGGTGCTGGCCGTGGGGCTGGCGGTGGTGGCGCTGTCGGCGCTGGGGGGGGCTCCGCAATCCGTGGTGCTGCCCATCGGCTTGCCGCAGTTGCCTTTCCATTTGCGGATAGACGCTCTGTCCGCCTTCTTCCTGCTATTGATCGGCGCCGTCGGCGCCGGAATTTCGATCTACGCCGCCGGCTATTTTCGTCCCGGCGAAGGCACCCCGGCGGGTTTGCAATGCCTGCTGTACCACGTGTTTCTGGCCAGCATGGCGCTGGTGGTCATGGCGGACGACGGTTATTCCTTCATGGTGGCCTGGGAGACCATGGCCTTGTCATCCTTCTTCCTGGTGACTTCGGACCATCGCCACGCCGAAGTGCGGCGCGCCGGTTATCTCTATTTGCTGGTGGCCCACGTGGGGGCCATCGCCATTTTGCTGGCTTTCGGGATACTGCAGAACGGAACCGGAGATTACGCCTTTGCTAACATGCGCGCCCAGCATCACGGCGGGGCTTGGGCGGCCGCGGCTTTCTTTCTGGCTTTGTTCGGGTTTGGCGCCAAAGCGGGGCTTTTGCCGCTGCACATCTGGTTGCCCGAGGCCCACCCGGCGGCCCCTTCGCCGGTATCCGCGATGATGAGCGGCGTCATGCTCAAAACCGCGGTCTACGGTTTTTTGCGGGTGGCTTTCGACCTGCTGCACGCCACGGTTTGGTGGTGGGGGGTCGTCGTGCTGGCATTCGGCTTGTCGACAGCGCTCTATGGGGTGATCTTCAGCGCCGTGCAAAGCGATATGAAGCGCCTGCTGGCCTATTCTTCCATCGAGAACATCGGCATCCTGTTCGTTGGCATCGGGCTGGCTATCGTATTCCATGGTTTCGACATGAAGGTTCTGGCAGCGCTGGCGATGACTGCCGCTCTTTATCATTGCCTCAGTCACGCCAGCTTCAAGAGCTTGCTGTTCCTGTGTACCGGGGCGGTGCTGCATGCCACCCACGAGCGCAGCCTCGGCAAGCTGGGCGGGCTGATCCACCGCATGCCCTGGGTGGCGTGGCTGGCTTTGATCGGGGTGATCGCCAGCGCCGGATTGCCGCCGCTCAACGGCTTCGTGTCCGAATGGCTGCTGTTGCAGAGTTTCCTGTTTACGCCCCAGCTTCCGCACGGCTATATCCATATGTTCATGCCGCTGGCGGCGGCCGGGGTGGTGCTGACGGCGGCCCTGGCCGGGTATGTGATGGTGAAATTCTTCGGCGTGATTTTTCTGGGGCAGCCGCGGGAGGAAAAACTTGACGAGGCCCGTGATGCCGGCACGCTGGAGCGCATCGGCCTGGTGTGGCTGGCTTCGCTGTGCGTTACGCTAGGTCTGTTTCCAGTGCAGGTTATCGGAATGATCGACAGCGCCACCACCCTGCTGGTCGGTCGGGGACTAGGCAAGGCACTGGATACCCGAGCCTGGTGGCTGCTCGCCCCGATCTCCGCCGACCGGGCGAGTTACAGTCCGGCGCTGTTCCTGATCGTCATTGCCATTGCCCTGGCTTTGGGGTTTCTGGGGGTGCGCGCCTTTTATCATCACCGGACCCGGCAAGGACCGCCCTGGGGCTGCGGTTTTCCGCTGCTCAACCCTCGCATGCAAGATACCGCGGAGGGTTTCGGCCAGCCGATCCGGGAGATTTTTCAGCCGTTTTTTCGCATGCGCCGGGAGCTGCCTTCCCCTTTCGACGCCCAGCCCCGCTACCGGGTCACCGTGGAAGATCATTTGTGGTATTGGCTGTACCTGCCCATTGCCAAAGCCGCCGAATTCGGCACCCGGCTGGTGACGCCCTTGCAACAAGGGCGCATCGGCATCTATCTGCTGTACAGCTTCTGCACGCTGCTGCTCCTGCTGATGTTCGTGCGATGAATCCGGCCGCCCTCACCCTGCAATTGCTGGAATTGGTCATGGCCTTGCTGCTGGCCCCGCTGCTCATGGGCTGGGTCAACCAGTGCCGGGCTTGGACGCAAAATCGCAAGGCGCCGCCGATCACGCAACCGTTCCGGCTGCTGGCCAAGCTATTCGAAAAGGACGTGGTGCTGGCATACAACGCGTCCAGCCTGTTTCGCTTCGTGCCTTACATGCTGTTCGCGTGCATGGCGCTGGTTTGCGTCATCGTGCCGGTGCTTTCCACCGATCTGCCGTTTTCCCCGGCGGCCGACGTCATTGCCCTGGTCGGTATCTTCGCTCTAGCGCGGCTGTTCATCGCGCTGGCGGGAATGGACGTCGGCACGGCTTTCGGCGGCTTGGGTTCGCGGCGGGAGATGCTGATCGGGTTTCTCGCCGAGCCGGCCCTGCTCATGGTGTTCTTCACCGCCTCCCTGATCTCCCGGTCCACTGCCTTGCCGACCATTGTCGAGTCGCTGGCGCACCGCGAATTCGTCATCTACCCCAGCCTGGCTTTCGCCGGGGTGGCTTTCATCTTGGTGTCCCTGGCCGAGAATGCCCGTATTCCGGTGGACAACCCGACTACCCATCTGGAACTCACCATGATCCACGAGGCCATGATCCTGGAGTACTCGGGACGCCATTTGGCGCTCATCGAATGGGCGGCGGCTCTGAAGCTTTATGCCTATTTCTCTCTGGGATTCGGGCTGTTTTTTCCATGGGGCATTCCCCAGGGGACGGGGGTCGGCAATGTCGCCATGGCCTTACCCGCCTTGCTGCTGAAACTCGCCGCGGGCGGCTTCCTGCTGGCGCTGATCGAGACCCTGAGCGCCAAAATGCGGGTCTTTCGTGCGCCGGAATTCCTGGGCATGGCTTTCTTGCTGGCGGTGATCGGGATGTTGGTGCATATGCTGCTGGAGGTTCCGGCGTGAGCGCCCTGAGCGCCTTGCCGCTTTCGGGGCAGATCATCAACTTGCTGGCGGCGGTGCTGCTGCTGATTTCCTTCGCGATGCTGGTCCAGCGCCGCATCCTGTCGCTGATCGATCTGTTCGCGGCGCAAGGCGCCGTGCTTTGCTTGTCCACCGTGCTGGTTGCCGTGACCACCGGGCAGCGTCATCTCTATTTTTCCGCCGCCATTACCCTGGTTCTCAAGGTTGTTCTGCTGCCCTGGATATTGCACCGGCTGATCCGCAGGCTGAACGTGAAGTGGGACGTCGAGGGCCTCATCAATATTCCCACCACCATGCTGGTTGGAATCGTGGTGGTGGTGGTGGCTTTCAACCTTGCCCTGCCGATTTCCCAACTGGCCGGCACCCTCACCCGCCCCACCCTCGGCATCGCGCTGGCCACCGTGTTGCTGGCTTTTCTCATGATGATCACCCGTAGCAAGGCCGTGCCTCAGGTCATCGGTTTTTTGTCGATGGAAAATGGCCTGTTTTTTGCCGCCACCAGCGCCACCTATGGCATGCCGATGGTGGTGGAAATGGGCATTGCGTTGGACGTGCTGATCGGGATGATCATTTTCGGAGTGTTCTTCTTTCAGATACGCACCCAGTTCGACAGCCTGGACATCAGTCACTTGGAGCAACTCAAGGAAAAGTGATGGAGCTTGCCGCCCTCCTCGCCATCCCCCTGCTCGGCTGCGCGGTGCTGGCGCTGCTCGGCCATCGCCGCGGCGCGCCCGAAATCAACGGGGCCTTCAGCCTGGCGACGTTGGCCGCGGCTGCCGCCTTGACGGTCCGGGTCATCGAAAACGGGCCGCTGCGCCTGTGGCAGGATCAGTTCTTCATCGATCCCCTGAACGTGTTCCTCGTTGCCCTAACGGCCTTCGTCGGCTTCACCACGTCGCTGTTCTCGCGTCCCTACATGCGCGTCGAGCGCGAGCACGGCAGGCTGACGGCGGGCAGCATGCGGCTTTATCACAGCATGTTCCAGATGTTCATGTTCACCATGCTGCTGGCCCTGACCACCAACAATATGGGGATTCTGTGGGTGGCGATGGAAGGCGCCACGCTGGCCACGGTTCTGCTGGTTTCACTGTACCGCACCGCGGCGAGCCTGGAGGCGGCCTGGAAGTATTTCATCCTCTGCGGGGTCGGCATCGCCCAGGCGCTGTTCGGGACGATTCTCCTCTACCTGGCGGCCGAACCGGTGCTCGGCCGGGAGGGGGGGGCGCTGCTTTGGACGCAACTCGACGCCATCAAGGGCAGCTTGGAGCCCACGGTGCTGTCGCTGGCCTTTGTTTTCCTGTTGGTGGGTTATGGCACCAAGGTCGGGTTGGTGCCGCTGCACAATTGGCTGCCGGACGCCCATGCCGAAGGTCCGACGCCGATTTCGGCGGTCTTGTCCGGCCTGTTGCTGAACGTCGCGATATACGCCGTGGTGCGCTGCAAGGTGCTGGTGGACGGTTCCCTGCACACCCACTTTGCCGGAAACCTGATGATGGGTTTCGGGTTGTTGTCGGTGGGGGTGGCCGCCTTTTTCCTGTCTCGGCAGCGCGACATCAAGCGCATGTTCGCCTACTCGTCCATCGAGCACATGGGCATCATCACTTTCGCCTTCGGCATGGGCGGGCCCATGGCGAGCTTTGCGGGACTGCTGCACATGACGGTGCATTCGCTCACCAAATCGGCCATCTTCTTTACCGTCGGCCATGCGGTGCAGAAAACCGGTACCCAGATCATGGACGATATCCGCGGACTGCTCGGAGCCAACCCCACCATCGGCTGGGGACTGATGCTGGGCTCCCTCGCCATCCTGGGGATGCCGCCGTTCGGCGTGTTCGCCAGTGAATTCCTGATCCTCACCACGGCCATGCACGAGCACCCCTGGGCCACGCCGATTTTGCTGGTGAGCCTAGGCGTGGCCTTCGCCGCCATTTTCGGCAAAGTGCAGCCGATGGTGTTCGGCGAGACGACGGCCCGCCGGCTGCCGCATCCGCCCGCGATTCTGCCGGTGTTCGTGCATTTGGCGGCCGTGCTGATGCTGGGATTGTGGATTCCGCCGTATCTTGCCGAATGGTATCGGCAGGCGGCCAAGTTCATCGGGTGAGGTATGAAACCGACCGGTTCGCCGATTGAGTGGCGCTCGGTTTCGGGCGCCGGAATCGCGGTCCACGGCATGGTCGATATCCCGGGACTGCTTGCCGCATGCCGGGCCGAACGCGATCGGGGAGGGCGGCTGGTCGCCCTATGGGGCAGCGACGAGCGCGACCGGGCAGGGGGATTCCGCCTCCATGTCGCCCTCGGCAGCCGCGAGGGGCTGAGATGGCTCGCCGCGGATCTCCCCGCCGACAATCCGGCGCATCCCGATCTCGCCGCGGTTTTTCCCTGCGCGGCCCGCATGCAGCGCGCTAATTTCGATCTGCTGGGCATCCGTGCCGAGGGCGGCGATACCCGTCCCTGGCTGCGTCACGCGGCTTGGCCGGCGGACTTTTTTGCTTTGCGGGGCGATGCCGATCCGGGGCGCCGGTTTCCCGCAACGGCCGAAGACTATGCTTTCGTCCGTGTCGAGGGTGACGGGGTGCATGAAATCCCGGTGGGCCCGATCCACGCCGGGATCATCGAACCGGGCCATTTCCGCTTCTCGGTGGTGGGGGAAAAGGTGCTGCGCCCGGAGCAGCGTCTTGGCTACAAGAACAAGGGAATCGAGCACCGTTTTGCGGGCCTGCCGCTGGCCGAGGGACA
>JAHFQX010000045.1 GCA_023259135.1 Betaproteobacteria bacterium
TCGGCCCTCGGGCCGACAGCATCGAATTCCTGCTTCCCATCCATCTTGGACTCTCCTTGCATAAAGATGGGTGGGGAAAATTCGTTTCCCATAATGGGGATTTTAGGATTCCCGTTGACATCGAAGGCGCAGATGTCCTGCATACGATACCGCACCTTGCCGTGCAGCTTCAGGTACATCGGCCCGATACCCTCGGAGCGCCAGCGCTCCAGCGTGGCCTCACTCAGCAGCCAGCGATCGGCCAGATCGCGTTGGGTCATCAGCTTGTCGTCCATGTTGGAGTCCTTCCGTAGGAGTTGTCAGGACTCCGATGAAGGCGCTGTTTGCAATGGAAGCCAAGCGATCTTCGACAGGTACATCATGGACGCTGGAATTCGCACAGTAGACGAATTCTTGCGCTGATGCAGTAACTACAGGCTGCCTCGTTGCATTGATAACAATATTTGTTTGTTTCATATCGCAGTGCTATACTCACAACATTGATCACCCCCGCACAAGGAGCCAACCATGGGAGCCGTAGCTGAACGTAAAGTGACTGCGTCACAAGACCGTGGCGCTCTGGCCAAGATGGTCATGACCTTGCTTGACCACTGGAAGTTAAGCACCGAGGATCAGGCGGCGCTGCTGGGCATTGCCACCAGTAACCGGGCTGCCTTGTCGAACTACCGCAGTGGCAAACCGATAGGCACCAGCCGTGACCAGTACGAGCGCGTCGGGCACTTGTTGGGCATCCATAAGAACCTGCGTCTGCTGTTCCCTCAGAACCGCGACTTGGCTTACCGCTGGATGACCACCCGCAACAAGGCCTTTGACAACCTGACCCCGGTCGAGGTGGTCAAGGAGTGGGGCTTTGCGGGTCTGCTGATGGTGCGCGGCTACCTGGATCGCGCCCGAGGTGTTTGAGCAGCGTCTGGAATGAACTCCCTGTTTGCTCAACTCACACTGGCCGACGTACACCAGGACGTGGCCCGAAACATCGTGTCCCTGCGCCAGTCGCAGGATTTGTTCGATGACCTGACCGATGACCCGGCGGAGTGGCTGTTGGCGCAGAAGGTTGAAGACGAGGTCAAGCCGCCGCCATACCGATCCAGGACGCAGATTATTGATCGGCCGTTTGAGGACGCCGAATGGTTCAATGCCATCACTTGGCCCTTTAAGCATTGGCAGGCCAGCCGGTTCTCAGATGGCTCCTTTGGTGTCTGGTACGGATCAGAGTCGATTGAGACGACGGTATTTGAGTCTGCTTACCACTGGTATCGGGGCTTGCTCAGTGACGCTGGATTCGAGCGGATGGCGGTCATCGCTGAGCGCAAGGTGTACTTGGTGGCTTGCAGTGCGGCTCTTCTGGACCTCCGCCAAGCAGCCGGTGAATACTCGGATCTTTTGCATCCGTCGGACTACGCGTTTTGCCAGTCGGTAGGGGCGAGGATTCACCGCGAGGGCCACCCAGGTCTGCTGACGCAGTCGGTTCGCAGGCCTGCAGGTGAAAACCTGGCCATCTTCAATCCTGCTGTGCTTTCCAATCCCAGGCATAACTACCAGCTGACCTACCGGCTGGAGGGCCTGCAGATCGTGGTGGAGAAGCAGCTCGGGGTGCCCTGGGTTACCTTGGATGTGGCGAATTTTTCATAGGAGTATTTGGTCATGAGCAACAACAAAAAGTCGTCGGTAGATTTGGCGAAGAAGGCTGCCCAGACCCTGCGGGATGACTCAGCATCCAAGATGGCCAAACGACTGGCTGGATCGGTCCTTGCTCAGCGCGATGGGACGAAGCGGACAGGTGCTGACCTCGAAGATGTCCGAGAAGGCCATCGCGGCGGGGGTGCAGGAAGCCTGGATTGGCGGCGTGGGCACGCGCAAGGTGGACGACCTGGCGCAAGCCCTGGGGATTTCCGGCATCAGCCAATCCCAGGTCTCGGCGCTGTGCGCCGAGATCGACGAACGGGTGAACTCGTTCCTCAACCGCCCGATCGAGGGCGAATGGCCGTACCTGTGGCGGGATGCCCCCTATCTCAAGGTGCGCCAAGGCGGGCGCGTGGTATCGGTGGCGGCTATAATTGCCTGGGCGGTAAACCAGGACGGCCGACGCGAGATCCTGGGGCTGGCGATTGGCGAATCCGAAGCCAAGCCCTTCTGGGTGAAGTTTCTGACCCGCTTGAAACAGCGGGGACTCCCCGGCGTGAAATGGGTGATCTCGGACGCGCATGACAGGGCTGAAGGCCGCGATGGCCCAGGTGTTCGTGCAGCCGGACGCCACTTCCGCGCACCGCACCTGGCGGCGGGTGGCCGACCCAATCCGCAGCCAATCCCCGAAAGCGGCGGCGCTGATGGATGAGGCCGAAGAGGACGTGCTGGCATCCTTCGGGTTCCCCGCGCCCCACCGGGTGAAACTGCACTCGACCCACACGCTGGAGCGGTTGAACAAGGAAGGGAAGCGGCGCGTCAACGTGGTCGGTATCTTCCCGAACGAGGCGAGCATCCGGCGCCTGATCGGCGCGGTGCTCATGGAGCAGAACGAGGATTGGCAGTTGCAGCATCGCTATCTGCCCCAGCTTTCGATGACCGACATTCCCGGCGCGAGCACTGAGGTGGCGAGCTTGCCGGCGGCAGCGTAGAAACCTTTCAACCTGCCGGAGAGAAATTTACACCAGCTTGACGGACGCTACCCTGCTCGCCGCAGAAGCCAAGCTCTACTGCACAATGCCAGCGGCGAACCGCTGCAAGCGCTGCCCCTCGGCTCGGGCCTCGGCCAGCAACTGGTTCCAGTCGTCTGGCGGATGGCCGCTTTCCAGCATCTTGCGGAACACCCGGTAGGCGTCGTCGCTGCGATCAAAGGCGCGCTTGGTGTCTTTGTCATTGACCCACGCAAGCACGATCACCTTGCTGGGCGCGTGGTAGCGAAAGAACAGCCGGTACTGCTGGAAGAACTTCGCCCGGAACCAGTGCTTGTGTTCGGCACCAAGGGTATCGCCTTGCCGGTACTCCGGTCGCGCTGGATCTTGCGGGATGACGTCGAACGCGAGTTTGGTGATCGCCGCCAATCGCTTGCTGGCATTCTTCTTGTTGTACCCGACCGGGTCCTTCTGCTGGAGGGCCTCGACCTGCTGAGCCAGCACTTCAAGCTGCGCCAGGAACAATGGATGGGCGAAAACCGTCCAGCCATGAATGACCAGGGGCGCAGGCGTGCCCGCACTCATTCATCGTCTGCCGATAGGGCAGCATCAAGATCAACTTCGACATCGCCGACCAGGGAATGCAGTCGCTGGACGAGGCCAGCATCCACAGCCTGCAGACGCTCGGGGTGGCTGGCGATGTCGCGAGCGAGGAAGCCCAGGAACTGGCCGAGTACCGGGTCATCGCCCTCAGCGGCATCGGCACGGGTCACCACCACCTCGCCGCTGGGGCGAATGGAGTAACGGATCTTGTCGCGCTTGCCAAGCCGCAGGGCGCGACGCACGGTCTCCGGCACCGTGGTTTGATAGCGGTCGGTCAGCGTGGATTCGACTTCAAGGGTGGCAGGCATGATGCTCTCCAGTCAGACGTGGATGCCATTCATGGTAATGCATCAGCCTTGCCTTGTCAATGCAACTGCATTGTCTGCGATTGTTGCTATCCTGCCCGGTATTTCAGGGGGTGACTGGCTACCATTGGCCTACATCGAACATCGCGAGCCTGCCTGTCCGCCCCGGCCAGCAGCACCCAGGAAATGTGCGTTTCCTCCAAGCGGACGGTCTTGGCCGCGTGGGGATAACGGCCGGGATGACGCAGCGCCTTGACCAGATTGTTTTTCGCTTCCTGCGATGGCCGTTCGAGGAAGAGCCGCCGCTGGCTTGCTTCCGCCTTGTTTCGCAATTCAAGCTTCCGGGCACGCTACCGCCCTGCAAAACACTCGCATGTTTCGCACGCATAAGGCGTTGTTGGTCTTTTTCGCGAGGCTTGCCGCGGACCCCACCCTCTCCCTGAGGGAGAGGGGAAAGAAGGTCGCGAGCAAGCTCGCTCCTACAGGTTTTCGTAGTCTGATCCGCCGTCATTGTTTCGGCGATTTCGGCAGGAAGGTATTTTCCATCGCGTGAACAAACGTCTGCGCCTGAGATACGACCCAGATGGCGTCTTCCCTTTCGACCGGGTCGCCCTTGTAATCGGCCACTAAGCGAAGTTCCTCGGCCTTGTTTAGCGTTTTGCCAAGTTCCAGCGGAACCCTGCCCGTCTTGACCAGGTTCAGGCTGAAGGCCGAAATCAGCCCGCTGTGAGTCCTGGCGATCTCCGGTTCGATCGGAGCGCTCGATGCCAGGAGGGCAGCGCGGGCTGCGTCGAACATGGCGTAATAGGCTCGGTTGCAGGCGCCGTCGGCGTCGCCAGCATCCAGCAGCATTTTGGCGGAGGTCGCCGCGCGAGTCGCTTTCGCCAGGAGATCTTGAGCCTTCACAGGCGGATTCCCTCGCGCTCGATGTTATGGAGCAGGCGTGGATTGGAGTAGGTCTCCGGATGTTCCCATTCCTCTTGCCAGATCGGAAGCGGCTGGATGCGGATACCGCTCTCCAGCAGCACCTCGTAAGCCAAGTCAGCCATAGCCAGTTTCGTGGCTACAAACTTGCCTGGCCTGCCGCGCAGCAACACCGCCACATCGGCATCGCTATCGGGCCGGTGGATTTTCCTGGCCCGGCTGCCGAAGAGGATCACGCCGGCCAAGTCGTATTGGCGCGCCACCTTGACAACGAAGGCACGAACCGCACGTTCGGTTTTGGGGTCGATCTTTGTGCTCTGTCCCATATGGCTTCATCTCGGTAATGGGCTTCATGGAATTCTACCCCTGTCCTGGTCATCATTCCCACCTGAGGCCTTTGGCTTCGATTCGCAAACCGCCCCTGTTTCGCGATTCAAGCTTCCCCAGGCACGCTACCGCCCTGCAAAACACTCGCGTGTTTCGCATAGGCGTTGAGGGTTGTTGGTCTTTTTCGCGAGGCTTGCCGCGGACCCCACCCTCTCCCCTACCCCCGCTCCGCGCCCCACGGACTGGGCTGCATCCCAGTCCGGCTCCGGCGGCGGGAAGCATGCTTCCCGAAACCCCGCCTGCGCCCCTGAGGGAGAGGAGAAAGAAGGTCGCGAGCAAGCTCGCTTACAAAAACAACCCCACCTCCGCCCCGGTCAATATGCCGCCGGGACGAGCCAGTCGCGGTTTACCTTTAGCCGGTTCACTTTGCCCAGCCACTCCAGCAGGACGAATGCCCGCTCTTCGCCCGCTTCCATGTCGAATACGCCGTTGAGTCCCGCGAAGGGTCCGGCGCGGAATTCCACGGCTTCGCCATGGCGGAACGGGCTCACCCGGGCGCAGATGCCGGCGCCCGGGTCTTCGCGCTGGCGCAGGGCTTCGACCACCGTCTCGGGAATCCGCGCCAGCACTGGCGGGAATGGGCGAAAAAAAACCAACCGAGAGCGGTTGGTTTTTGGAATATTGGTGGCACCTTGAAATATGAAGCGCCGCCATAAAGGCAAGCTCAACGCGACGTCAGGCCGCCACCCGCGTCCCTCGCCTCGCACCTGAAGCCTTGCGCTGGGGCTTTGATTCTCCCCCTAGGTGCTCGATCACCACAGGCGGCCGGTTTGGAAACTGTGCGACGAGTTCCAGCTTGCCGCCCATGCTCTCAACGTAGTGCCGCAAGGTGGACAGCAGCATGTCGCTGCGCTTTTCAAGCCGGGAGATGGTGTCCTGCCCAACCCCGAGCGCCTCGGCCAGTTGCTCCTGCGTCCTTTCGGCTGCCAGGCGCAGGTCTTTGAGCGTGGCCAGTTCCATGGCGCGCGCTTCGATCCGCTGCTGGCGAGTCTTGGGCAGCGCGGCCATCACGTCATCGAGTTTTCTTGCCATCGTCGGACTCCTTACTCTTTCGCTTCAGCGTAGCCAAATGCTCGTCGAAACGCCCATCGGCCACCCTGATCATGTGTTTGTAGAACCGTCGCTGATTCGCGCCGCCCTTGTCTCCGCCGACCAGCAGGATCGCCTGGCGCTTGGGGTCGAAGGCAAAGGCTACGCGCCACACCTCGCTCCGCCAGGAAAACCGCAGTTCCTTCATGTTGGCGTGGTGCGACCCTTTGAGGGTGTCCACCGTCGGCCGCCCCAGATTCGGCCCGAATTCCGCCAGCAGCCGGGCGTGCGCCAATAGTTCATCCTGCAGGTCCTCCGCCAGATCGGCGAACTCCGCGTCAAAGGCATCGTGGAAGAGGACGACCCAAGTCATGGAGAGATTATGTATTCAATACCATATGGAGTCAAGATCATTGTTCGGCAGGTCTTTTGTGAGGGCGAGGGCAATCTGGGATCATGTTCACCATGTCCACCACTGCTGCCAAGACACCATCCGTGCGCTGCGCGATCTATGCGCGCGTCTCGGTGGCCGATGCCGAGCACCGCGAGCTAACCTCGATCACGACACAGATCGAGGCCTGTGAGCAGTTCGTCGCCAGTCGGCGTGGACTGGGCTGGGTTCTGGCGGGCCCCGCCTATGTCGATGAAGGGGTGAGTGCCGCCACCTTGCAGCGTCCGGGACTACGAGCACTTCTGGACGCCATCCGCCAGGACAAAATCGACATGGTGGCCTTTTCGATTAAATCCGCATTGGTTCGCAGCAGCCCTGCAGCGCTTCGATTGCCGCCCGGCAACCTTCAAATAGCCGGGAGGCTCGGCCTACCCTGCCATCAGGGCCTTCATTTTTTGCAAAGCCCGCTGCTCGATTTGACGGATGCGTTCGCCGGAGACCTGGAACTCCGCGGCGAGTTCATGGAGGGTGGCGGAATCCTGCTCCCGCAGCCAGCGAGCTTCGATGATGCGCCGGCTGCGCTCGTCCAGGGCATCTAACGCCTTGGTCAAGCCCTGCTGCCGCAGGCGTTCCGTTTGCCGCTGTTCCAAAAGCCGTGTCGGTTCCGCCTCGGGGTCGGCCAAGTAGTCGATGGGACTGAGATGGTCTTCTTCGTCGGGGCCGGCCTCCAAGGGAACATCGTGGCCCCCCATGCGGATTTCCATTTCCGCCACTTCTTCCGGCTTCACCCCCAGTTGCCGGGCCATCTGCCGGATTTCCTGGGGCCGTAGCGTGTTCGCCCCCTGCCGCAGACTCCGCAGATTGAAGAACAACTTGCGCTGGGCCTTGGTGGTAGCAAGTTTGACGATCTTCCAGTTGCGCAGAATGAATTCGTGGATTTCCGCCTTGATCCAATGAATGGCAAAAGAGACGAGGCGAACCCCTCGATCCGGATCGAAGCGCTTAACGGCTTTCATCAGCCCGACGTTGCCCTCTTGGATCAGGTCGGCCTGGGGCAGGCCATAGCCCCGATAGCCGCGGGACAGGGCCACCACGACTCGCAGATGAGATAGCACCAAGCGCCAAGCGGTTTCCAGATCGTTGTCCTGGCGGAAGCGCCGGGCTAGGTCGGCCTCTTCCTCCTGGGACAGCATGGGAAAGCGGTTCACCGCTTGAATGTAGCGATCCAGGCTGGCGCTGGGAGAAGGGATCGAAAAAGTCAGGGCTTGGGACATAACAGCTCACCTCCGCAAAAACCGTTGCCGGTTATTTTAGCACTCTTGGCTAGAGAGTGCTAAATTCCGCCGGAGTTCCCGTCAACGAGGATCGATCTCCCGCAAATGGCGGGCCATGGACAGCCAGGCCCCCAGCCAGCCCAGGGCCGCGGAGAAACCCAGCACGGCCAGCCCATCGGGGATCGAAAGGAGCAGCAGGCGGAAATCGCTGGCGTAAAGCCGGGCCAGCTCCGCCACGCTGCGGTTGAGAAAGAGGGGGCCCGCGTAAAGGAGCAGCAGACCGATCCCGCCTCCCGCCAGGCCCTGAAGGGTGCCGAAATACAAAAAGGGACGGCGGATAAAGGCATTGGTGGCGCCGATCAGCTTGGATACCTGAATCTCCTCCCGGCGGGTCAGGACTTGCAGCCGAATGGTGTTGAAGGTAATGGCCACCAAGGCGAAACCCAACAGGCCGGCCAACAACAGCACCAGCCCTTGGCCCAGCCGCAGGATGGCATCCAACTTGCCGGCCCACTCCGAATCGAGTTGCACGTGGGCCACCTTGGGCCAGCCGGCGATTTCCCGGCCCAGGCCGGCCAACTCTCGGGGATCCCGCTGTTTGGGCAACACCACGAAGCCATCGGGCAAAGGATTGCGCCCCAGGGTTTCCACCAAGTCGGCCAGGCCAGTGGCCCGCTTCAAATCCTCCAGGGCTTCTCCCTTAGGAACGAAGCGGGCTCGGGCCACTGCCGGATGAGCCTTGAGGCGGGCCTCCAATTGGCTGGCGTCCGCCTTGTCGGCGTCCGCGGCCAGGAATATCCCCAATTCCGGATCGCCGCTGAAGCGAGCGGACAATGCTTGCAGGTTGCTCAGCCCCAGATAGAGGCCCAGGGGAAAGCTCAACGCCACGCCGATCACCAGCACATTGAAAAGATTCGCCAAGGGGGCGCCGCCCAGCCGGCGAAGGCTTTCCGCCAGACTGTGGCGATGGTGGGAAATCCAGCTTTTCATGACATCAAGGTTCCTTGCCGCAGGCGCAGCACCCGTACCGGACCGCCTCGCGGAATGGATTCGTCGTGGGTGGCCATGATGATGGTCATCCCCACTTGGTGGAAAGCCCGAAAGATGTCCAGAATGGCGTCGCTGTAAGCCGCGTCCAGGCTCCCGGTCGGCTCGTCCGCCAGCAACACTGGTGGCCGGTGGACCACCGCCCGGGCAATGGCGAGACGCTGCTGTTCCCCCCCCGACAAGGTCACCGGAAAAGCTTTTTCCTTGGTCAGCAACCCCACTTTGTCCAGCGCCGCCCTGGCGCGCTTGGCCGCCTCTTTCGCTTCGACACCGGCGATCCGCAAGGGCAGCAGGACGTTCTCCAGCACATTCCGGTCGAACAGCAGCTTGTGATCCTGGAACACCACTCCGAAATTGCGGCGGTAGTAAGGGGCGCTGCGCGGCCGCAAGGCGGCGGTATTCTGGCCGTTGACCAGCACCGTCCCGCGGGTGGGCAGCTCGAGGGCGGCGACCAGCTTGATCAAGGTGCTCTTGCCGGCCCCGGAATGGCCCGACAGGCAAACGAACTCGCCGGCCGCAATGGAAAAACTCACGCCCCGCAAGGCCTCGAAGCCCCCCGGGTAGCTTTTGGAAACACCGGAGAAGCTAATCAAAGAGCGCCTCGACAAACGCCGCCGCATCGAAGGGACGCAGATCCTCCAGCCCCTCTCCGACTCCCACGAAGCGTACCGGAATCGGTTTGTGACGGGCGATGGCGGCGATCATCCCGCCCTTGGCGGAGCCGTCCAGCTTGGTCAGGATCAGACCGGTGAGTCCCAGGGCCTCGTCGAAGGCTTTCACCTGGGCGACGGCGTTTTGGCCGGTGTTGGCATCCAGCACCAGCAACACTTCGTGGGGCCCGGAAGGATCCGCCTTGGCGATAACCCGCTTGACTTTTTTGATCTCTTCCATGAGATGCAACTGGGTGGGCAGGCGCCCGGCGGTATCGGCCAGCACCACGTCCACCCCGCGGGCCTTGGCGGCCTGAATGGCGTCATAGATCACCGCCGCTCCATCCCCCCCTTGCTGGGAGATCACCGGCACATCGTTGCGGACGCCCCAGGCGACCAACTGCTCCCGGGCCGCGGCTCGGAAGGTGTCGCCGGCAGCCAGCAGCACGGTTTGTTTTTGCTGCTGAAAATAGTGGGCCAGCTTGCCGATGGAAGTGGTCTTGCCGCTGCCGTTCACCCCCGCCATCATGATCACGAAAGGACGGCTGGAAACGGCGGCCAGGTCCAGGGGGCTTTCCAAAGGGGCCAGTAACCCTAGCAGCGCCTCCTTCAAAGCGCGCTTCACGTCCTCGCCGGACTCGATCCCTCCAGACTTGACCCGCGCCCGCAGGGCGTCCAACAAATAGGCGGTGGCCGGGACGCCCACGTCGCCGGTGAGCAACGCGGTCTCCAACTCTTCGTACAGGGCTTCGTCGATACGGCGATTGCCGGAGAACAAGCCGGCCAGCCGCCCTCCCCACTGCGCTCGGGTCTTGGCCAAGCCAGAGCGCAGTCGCTCGCGCCAGCCGAGGCCCTGCTGGGCGGCATCGGATTCGCTTTGGGGGGCGGGTTTTTTGAAGAAACTTAACATAGTGATACAGTGTCAGATGGGTGGATTTCGCGCCCCTTGCCTATCTAAGAACAACTCATTTTATTCCCTTTGCTCCCCTCAAGGCCAGGAAACATGACGGTATTCTCTCTGCTATCGGGCCGCGTGATCGGCGGCGTTTTGTTGCTGGGCGCTTGTGTCGGGGCCGCCGCGGCGGCAGGCATACAAACTCGCACCCTGCCCAACCGATTGAAAGTCATCGTCAAGGAAGATCACCGCGCCCCGGTGGTGGTTTCCATGGTGTGGTACCGAGCGGGAGGCATGGACGAAATCAGCGGCACCACGGGAGTCGCCCACGTCTTGGAACACATGATGTTCAAGGGGACCCAACAAGTTCCCGCCGGGGAATTTTCCAAGATCATCGCGGCCGCCGGAGGGCGGGATAATGCTTTCACCAGCAAGGATTACACCGCTTATTTCCAGCAACTGCAAAAATCCAGACTGCCTTTGGCCTTCAAGCTGGAAGCCGATCGCATGAGAAACCTGCGCCTCACCGACGAGGAATTCAAGAAGGAAATCAAGGTGGTCATGGAGGAGCGCCGCTGGCGCACCGACGACCAGCCTCGGGCGCTGCTCTATGAGCGCTTGCTGGCCACTGCTTTTCTCGCCCACCCCTACCGTGCGCCGGTCATCGGTTGGATGGGGGACTTGCAGAATATGCAACCCGCCGATGCCCGTGATTGGTACCGCAAATGGTATGCCCCCAATAACGCCAGCCTCGTGATCGTGGGGGATGTGCGGGCCGAGGACGTGTTCGCCTTGGCGCGGCGCCATTTCGGCCCGATTCCGCCCCGTACCCTGCCGGAGCGCCGCCCCCAGCAGGAACCAGCCCAGCTAGGCATCCGCAGGATCACGGTGCGGGCTCCGGCCCAACTGCCCTATCTCATGATGGCCTACCGCGTGCCCTCGCTGCAAGATCCCGCACGGGATTGGGAACCCTACGCCCTGGAGGTGTTGGTGGGCATCCTGGATGGCAGTGACGCCGCCCGGCTGCAAAGGGAACTGCTGCGGCGGGAACGGCTGGCCACCTCGGTAGGCGCCAGCTACGACAGCATTTCCCGCGGCCCGGGCTTGCTGATGCTGGATGGCTCCCCCGTGGAAGGCCGCACCGTGGAAGAATTGGAAGCGGCGCTCAGATCTCAAATTCAGCGGATCATCCAAGAAGGAGTGGACCCGGCGGAACTGGAGCGGGTTAAAACCCAGCTCCGGGCAGCGCAAGTATTCGAGCGCGACTCGATGTTCTATCAAGCCATGCAGATCGGGCAGTTGGTCAGCGCCGGACTGCCCCCCGATTCCCAGGACGTCATGCTGGGCAAGCTCCAGGCCGTGACCGCGGAACAGGTGCAGGCGGTGGCGAAAAAATATTTCCGGGACGATCAATTGACCGTGGGGGTGTTGCAGCCGCTGCCCTTGCCGAGGCCACCGGCTCCGGCCTCCGCCCCAGGAGGCCGCCATGGCGGCTAAACCCATGTTTTCGGCCTGGTTATCTCGCGGCGGCCGATGGACCACGGCCGCCCTGGTTTTGCTCGGAGGGGTTGTCCTGCCGGGGCATGCCATGCCCACCATCCAGCACTGGCAAACCCCAACCGGGGTTCGCGTCTATTTCGTGGAAAACCATGACTTGCCGATGATCGATCTGAGCGTGGAATTTCCCGCTGGCTCGGCCTACGACACACCGGCCCAATCCGGCCTGGCTTCCTTGACCCGTCACCTTATGAAACTCGGCGCCGGCGGTCTGAGCGAGGACGAAATCGCCCGCCGCATCGCCGATGCGGGCGCCCAACTCTCCGGCCGCTTCGATCAGGACCGGGGCGGATGGTCCTTGCGAACGCTTTCCAGCGAAAAGGAACTGAACCAGGCCACCGATGTCCTGGCCCGCATTCTGCAACAGCCGGAATTCCCCGAAACCGCCCTGGACCGGGAGCGAGCCCGTCTGCTGGATGCTCTGCGGGAAGCCGACACCAAGCCGGACAATCTGGCCAGCCGAGCTTTTTTTGCCGCTGTCTACGCGGGCCACCCTTATGCCCTGCGGACCTCCGGGGAAGTGGACACCCTCCCGCTGATTAGCCGTCAAGACCTGGTGGATTTCTATCGCCGCCACTACAACCCGGAACGGGCCGTGGTATCCATTGTGGGCGACTTCAGCCGCCAGCAGGCGGAAGAGATTGCCGCCCGGCTAACCGACGCGTTGCCCAAAAACGACAGCCCGGCCGCATCCTTGCCCCCGGTACCGGAATTGAAGCAAGCTCTATCCAAACTCATTCCCCATCCCGCCACCCAGAGCCACATTCTGTTGGGAGCGCCGGGGATGCGGCGGGGCGATCCGGATTTCTTTGCGCTGTTCGTCGGCAACCATATTCTGGGAGGCGGCGGGTTCGCTTCCCGGCTCACCGAGGAAGTCCGGGAGAAGCGGGGGCTGGCTTACAGCGCTTATAGCTATTTCTCCCCGCAGCTTCTGGAGGGTCCGTTTCAGATCGGCTTGCAGACGCAGAAAGAGCAAACCGAACAAGCCCTCGAGGTGGTGCGGGCCACGCTGCGGAACTTCGTCGCCCAGGGGCCGATGCCCTCCGAACTGGACAAGGCCAAGCAAAATATCGTCGGCAGCTTTCCGCTGCGTATCGACAACAGTCGGAAAATTCAGGAATACGTGGCGATGATCGGCTTCTATCGGCTCCCCCTCACTTACCTGGAAGACTTCGTGACCCAGGTGCAAAAAGTCACGGCCCAAGACATACGGAGCGCCTTCGCCCGGCGCGTTCACCCCGACAAGCTGGTCACGGTCGTGGTGGGCGCCCCATCCGGCATAAAGTAAGGCCGCCGGGGCAAGCCCGGTCAGATCGCGGTGGAAAACTATTGGTAGCTTATTGGGCGTACTGCACCGCTACCTTGCCGACCCGCTCCCGGGCAATGATGAGCTTCATGATCTGCGCCGTGCCGTCGCCGATCTGAATGCCCAGCACGTCCCGCATGCGCTGCTGATGCGGCAGATCGGTGGTGTAGCCGTAGTGGCCGTGGGTCAGCAGGCATTGATGGATCACTTCGTAGGCCAGCTTGGGCGGCCACCATTTGCACATGGCCGCCTCGGCGGTGTGGGGCAGGCCCCGATCCCTTAACCAGAGCGTTCGGTAACACAACGCCCGGGCGGCGGCCAGCAAGGTATCGGCTTCCGCTAGGGGAAAAGTCACGCCTTGATATTGAGCCAGTGGGGCTCCAAAGGCCCGGCGCTCGGTGCTGTATTGCCAGGCTTCGTCCAGGGAAGCTTGGGCCGGAGCGAGACATTGCAGACCCAGCAGCACCCGGCTGAAATCGAAACCTTGCATGACCTGGGTAAAACCTTTGCCCTCGGCCCCCAGCATGTATTCCCGAGGCACCCGCACGTTGTCGAAAAACAGCGAGCCGCGGCCAGTGGCTTTGCATCCCACGTCATCGAAGCGCGTGCGGCTGACGCCCTTCTGGTTTAGCGGAACAATGAAGGCGCTTACCCCTCGGGCGCCGTCCTCGGGCTTGCCGGTGCGGGCGAACAGCACGACTAAATCGGCCTGATCCGCCAGGGTGATAGAGGTTTTTTCTCCATTCAAGACGTATTCATCGCCGGATTTCTCGGCTCGCAAAATCAAATTGGCGGCGTCCGATCCGCCCCTGGGCTCGGTCAAGCCCAGGGCCGCCAACGCCTCGCCGCTGGCCAACTTGGGCAGCCATTCGGCGGCGGCCTCGGGCTGGGCGTTGCGCTCCAGGATGTAGGCGATGAGGGAACCCATGACGATCAGGGACCCCACGTTGAAATCGGCGTAGGCCAATTCTTCCGTCACCAGGCCGGCGGTCACCCCGTCCAGCCCCAGGCCGCCGAATTCCTCGGGAATACTGACGCCGATCAGCCCAAGGGCCGCGGTCTCCTTCACCAATCGGCGATCCAGGCCGGGTTCTCGTTCGCGCTTTTGGTAATCGGGGGCGATTTTTTCCCTGGCGAACCGCCGTGCCGCCTCCTTGATGGCTTCCTGTTCGGGAGTCAGAGCAAAATCCATGACCGTATTTCCTTGTGCTTGTGAAAAATGCAGAAAGGGATTACGCGTACTGCACCGCCACCTTGCCCACCCGCTCCCGGGCGATGACGAGCTTCATGATCTGCGCCGTGCCGTCGCCGATCTGCAAGCCCAGCACGTCCCGCATGCGCTGCTGATGCGGCAGATCGGTGGTGTAGCCGTAGTGGCCGTGGGTCAGCAGGCATTGATGGATCACTTCGTAGGCCAGCTTCGGCGGCCACCATTTGCACATGGCCGCCTCGGCGGTGTGGGGCAGACCCCGGTCCCGCAGCCACAGGGCGCGGTAGCACAACCAGCGGGCGGCGGTGAGCTGGGTATCGGCTTCCGCCAGAGGGAAGGTCACGCCTTGGTATTGGGCCAAGGGCGCGCCGAAAGCCTTGCGCTCGGTGCTGTATTGCCAGGCTTCGTCCAGCGAGGCTTGGGCTGCCCCGATGCATTGCAGCCCGAGCAGCACCCGGCTGAAGTCGAACGCTTGCATCACTTGGGTAAAACCCCGTCCCTCTTTCCCCATCATGGACCGGGCGGGCACCCGGACGTTGTCAAAAAACACCGAGCCGCGGCCGATGAGCTTGGTGCCCAGGTCGTTGAAGCGGGTGCGGCTGATGCCTTGCTGCTGCAAGGGCACCAGGAAGGCGCTGACCCCCCGGGCGCCGTCCTCCGGCTTGCCGGTACGGGCGAACAGGACGATCAGGTCGGCTTGATCGGAGAAGGTGATGGAGGTTTTCTCGCCGTTCAGGACATATCCATCCCCGGTTTTTTCCGCTTTCAGGATGAGATTCGCGGCATCCGACCCCCCTCGGGGCTCGGTCAAGCCCAGCGCCACCAGGGCCTCTCCAGAAACCACCTTGGGCAGCCACTCTTCCACCGCCGCCGGGTGGCCGTGCTCGCAGAGCAGCTCCCCCATCAGGGATCCAAGCAGCATGAGGTAGGCGACGTTGAAGTCGTGGTAGGCAAACTCCTCGGTGACTATCCCCCGAGTCACGCAATCCAGCGCCATGCCCCCTCGCTCCAGGGGAACCCCCATCCCCATGAAGCCCAGCCCCGCAATATCTTTCAGCAGCCCCCGATCCAGCCCCGGCTCGTTTTCCCGTTGCTGGTAATGCGGCGCCAGCCGTTCCTTGCCGAAACGGGCCGCGGCAGCCTTGATGGCCTGTTGTTCCTCGGTTAGCGAGAAATCCATGATAGCCTCCTGAAGTGGTTCCAATGCCTTTAAGTTGACGATTCTACCCTATTCCACTAAATTGAAGATCAAGCGCTTGATGAAATTAGACCGATGCCCGCATTTCCTATAGAAGGGGAAACCATGATCAGGAAGATACGCCGAAAGCTTGCTTGGATTGGATTGGCCATCACCGCAACATGGGCCGCGCCAATGCTCAGTTACGGCGCGGAGGAGCAGTTCATTCCGGTAACCAGCTTTCGGACCGGCCCCGTGGGAGGCGTCGGCACCGTCCTTTACGGCGGATATATCGATTACATAGAGCTGTTAAACAAGCGGGATGGGGGGATCAACGGCGTCAAATTAATTTGGGAAGAATGCGATACCGAGTACAAGGTGGAACGGGGGGTGGAATGCTACGAGCGCCTCAAGAAAAAAGGGATCACAGGGGCATCATTTTTCAACTTCAATAACGGCGGCATCACCTATGCGGTGACCGACCGCGCCACCGCCGACAAGATCCCGGTCATCTCCTTGGGGTCCGGCCGGGTGGATTCCGCCGATGGACGGGTGTTTCCGTATTTCTTCCAGTTGCTGCATACCCTGTGGGGAGGCAATACCTCCCAGATCAAATTTATTGCCGGCCAGGAAGGCGGTATGGATAAGCTGAAGGGCAAAAAATTCGTCAATCTTTACTTGGGCAATACCGGCGGCAAGGAAACCATCGTCTCGCTGGACGCTCAGGCAAAGCGCTACGGTTTCGAGATCACCCACATCGAGGCCACCCCGCCCGGCAATGAGCTTCAGGCCCAATGGCTGCGGATCCGGCAAATCAAGCCGGACTGGGTATTCCTCCAAGGCTGGGGGGTAATGGCTCCCACCGCCCTGAAGACCGCTCAAAAAGTAGGATTTCCCATTGATCGGGTCATCGGCCCATGGCCGACGGGCTCCAACGAGGCAGTCATCCCGGCGGGAGACGCGGCGCGGGGCTTTATTTCCATCACCTTCAGCCCCGCCGGGACCCATTATCCGGTGATTCAAGACATCACCAAGCACCTGTATGGCGGCGGCAAGAAGGGCAATCTCAGTGATCCCTCCACCATCGGCTCGGGAATCTATAACAGCGGGGTACTGCAAGCCATGCTGGGGACCGAGGGCGTCCGGGTGGCCCAGGAGAAATACGGCAAAAAAGTCCTCAGCGGAGAACAGATTCGCTGGGGCCTGGAGCATCTCAACATGGATGAGAAGCGCATCAAACAGTTGGGGGCCTGGGGCTTGTTGCAACCCATGAAAACTTCGTGCCTGGATCACCAGGGCGGTGGCGCCGTGAAGATCATCCAATGGGACGGCAAAAAATGGAATGAACTCACCGATTGGGTGGCGGCCGACCGCGCCCTGGAGCGCTCCCTGGTGGAAACGGAAGCGGCAAAATACGCCAAGGAGAAAGGCCTTACGCCGCGGGATTGTTCTAAGGAATCTTGAAATTACCGGAGCTTGAATCATGAAAATACTGCATCAGGTGTTGGTAGGATTGGTCGTGGCTTTTGGCGTTTGTTTCCCTGCGGGGGCAGCCGGGGAGCAATTCATTCCCGTTCCGGTATACAAGACCGGGCCGGTGAATGCGGTAGGAACCGGCCTGTTCGGCGGCTTTATCGATTACCTCGATCTGGTCAACAAGCGGGATGGCGGCGTGGGCGGCGTCAAACTCGTCTGGGAGGAATGCGAGACCGCCTTTCAAGTGGATCGGACGGTGGAATGCTATGAGCGCCTCAAGAAGAAAGGCCCCACCGGCGCATCCTTTTTCATGCCCTATCATACCGGCTCGGTGTATGCCCTGACCGAGCGGGCCCGCGCCGACAGGGTTCCCATCGTCATGCTGGGCGCGGGCCGTGCCGACGCTTCCGATGGCCGGGTGTTCCCCTACAGCTTCCCCATCGGCACCAGCTACTGGAGCGCCAATACCATAAAGATCCGCTACATCGGTAACCGTGAAGGCGGAATGGATAAGCTCAAGGGCAAGAAGATCGTCAATCTCCACATGGGTAACGCCTTCGGCAAGGAAACCATGCCGGTGCTGGAAGCCCAGGCGAAAAAATACGGCTTCCAGGTAGCCCATATCGAAATCCCCCTCCCGGGCATGGAACAGCAAGCTCAGTGGCTGCAGATCCGGCAGTTAAAGCCGGACTGGGTGATCCTGAACTCGGCTGGCGTGCAGGTGCCCGCCGCCCTCAAGATGGCCCAGCGGATGGGCTATCCGGCCGACCGTATCGTGGGCGGAGGGGGCACCAGCGCCGAAGAGGACGTGATTCCCGCCGGCGATGCCGCCAAGGGTTTCGTTGCTTGGCCCTTGATCCCTTCTGGAGCCGAATATCCGGTGATCCAGGAAATCCGGAAAGTTCTCTACAGCGGCGGCAAGAAAGGCAACCTGGAGGATCCGAGGCGGATCGGCACGGTCTTTCACAACGTCGGCGTGGCGAACGGGATCATGCATACCGAGGCGATCCGGGTGGCCCAGGGCAAGTACGGCAAAAAACCCCTGACCGGCGAGCAGATCCAGTGGGGTTTCGAGCATCTCAACATCGACGACAAGCGGCTCAAGCAATTGGGAGCGGTGGGCTTGCTGCCCAACATTAAAACCTCCTGCGCCGACCATGAGGGCGGGGGCGCCGCCAAATTCCATCAATGGAACGGCAGCAAATGGGTGATCATCACCGACTGGATCCCTTCCGACCAATCCATCGTGCGCCCCTTGATCGAGGAAGCCGCCGCCAAATACGCCAAGGAGAAAGGCCTTACGCCGCGGGATTGTTCTAAGGAATCTTGAAATTACCGGAGCTTGAATCATGAAAATACTGCATCAGGTGTTGGTAGGATTGGTCGTGGCTTTTGGCGTTTGTTTCCCTGCGGGGGCAGCCGGGGAGCAATTCATTCCCGTTCCGGTATACAAGACCGGGCCGGTGAATGCGGTAGGAACCGGCCTGTTCGGCGGCTTTATCGATTACCTCGATCTGGTCAACAAGCGGGATGGCGGCGTGGGCGGCGTCAAACTCGTCTGGGAGGAATGCGAGACCGCCTTTCAAGTGGATCGGACGGTGGAATGCTATGAGCGCCTCAAGAAGAAAGGCCCCACCGGCGCATCCTTTTTCATGCCCTATCATACCGGCTCGGTGTATGCCCTGACCGAGCGGGCCCGCGCCGACAGGGTTCCCATCGTCATGCTGGGCGCGGGCCGTGCCGACGCTTCCGATGGCCGGGTGTTCCCCTACAGCTTCCCCATCGGCACCAGCTACTGGAGCGCCAATACCATAAAGATCCGCTACATCGGTAACCGTGAAGGCGGAATGGATAAGCTCAAGGGCAAGAAGATCGTCAATCTCCACATGGGTAACGCCTTCGGCAAGGAAACCATGCCGGTGCTGGAAGCCCAGGCGAAAAAATACGGCTTCCAGGTAGCCCATATCGAAATCCCCCTCCCGGGCATGGAACAGCAAGCTCAGTGGCTGCAGATCCGGCAGTTAAAGCCGGACTGGGTGATCCTGAACTCGGCTGGCGTGCAGGTGCCCGCCGCCCTCAAGATGGCCCAGCGGATGGGCTATCCGGCCGACCGTATCGTGGGCGGAGGGGGCACCAGCGCCGAAGAGGACGTGATTCCCGCCGGCGATGCCGCCAAGGGTTTCGTTGCTTGGCCCTTGATCCCTTCTGGAGCCGAATATCCGGTGATCCAGGAAATCCGGAAAGTTCTCTACAGCGGCGGCAAGAAAGGCAACCTGGAGGATCCGAGGCGGATCGGCACGGTCTTTCACAACGTCGGCGTGGCGAACGGGATCATGCATACCGAGGCGATCCGGGTGGCCCAGGGCAAGTACGGCAAAAAACCCCTGACCGGCGAGCAGATCCAGTGGGGTTTCGAGCATCTCAACATCGACGACAAGCGGCTCAAGCAATTGGGAGCGGTGGGCTTGCTGCCCAACATTAAAACCTCCTGCGCCGACCATGAGGGCGGGGGCGCCGCCAAATTCCATCAATGGAACGGCAGCAAATGGGTGATCATCACCGACTGGATCCCTTCCGACCAATCCATCGTGCGCCCCTTGATCGAGGAAGCCGCCGCCAAATACGCCAAGGAGAAAGGCCTTACGCCGCGGGATTGTTCCAAGGAAGGGTAGCGAAATGGAATACTACGATCATCTGGAAACCCGCGCCCCGGAAATTCGGGAGCGAACCCTGATGGAGGCGCTGCCCAAGCAAATCGAACACGCCCGGCGTAACGCCCCGTACTTCCGCAACCTGCTGCAAGGCGTGGATCCCCGCGCAATCTCCAGCCGGAAAGCCTTGGCCCAGCTACCCGTCACCAACAAAGAAGATCTCACCGAAATCCAGCGCCGCGATCCGCCCTTCGGCGGCATGGTGGCGGTGGGTTATGACCAGATCGCCCGAGTGTTCATCTCCCCCGGACCGATCCACGAAATCCAGGGACGACGGCCCGATTATGGTCGCTTCGCCCGGGCCTTGTTCGCCTCGGGATTCCGCAAGGGGGACTTGGTTTACAACACCACCTCTTACCACTTCACCCCGGGAGCTTTTCTGATGGAAGACGGGGCCCTGGCTCTGGGTTGCGCGGTGTTCCCGGCCGGCACCGGCCAGACCGAAGCGCAGTTGGCCGCCATCGCCTCCTTGCGCCCCACCGCCTATCTGGGCACCCCCTCTTTTCTGCGGATTTTGGTGGAAAAAGCCCGAGAAACCGGAGCCGACATTTCTTCCATCGCCAAGGCCCACGTAGGGGGCGAAGCCGTGCCGGCCAGCCTCAGGTCGGAGTTGGCCGGCCAAGGCATCCGGGTCACCCAGGGATACGGCAACGCCGATCTGGGCCTGATCGCCTACGAAACGGAAGCGCTGGAAGGGATGGTGCTGGGGGAAGGCATCATTCTGGAATTGGTTCGGCCCGGCACCGGCGATCCTGTGGCCGAAGGAGAGGTCGGGGAGGTGGTCATCACCACCCTCGCTCCCGAATACCCGTTGATCCGCTTCGCCACCGGAGATTTATCCGCGATTCTTCCGGGCCCAAGCCCCTGCGGCCGCACCAACACCCGTATCAAGGGCTGGATGGGGCGAGCCAACCAGACCACCAAGGTAAAAGGCATGTTCGTCCACCCGAATCAAGTGGCGGGAGTCCTCAAGCGTCATCCGGAAATTATCAAGGGACGGCTGGTAATCGATCAGGACCATTCCCGGCAGGACCGTATGACGCTGCACTGCGAGGTTGCGGGTTCGGTCTCCGGGGATTTTGCCGCCGCCGTGGCCCAGACTATCCGGGAAATCTGCAAGCTCCGCGGCGAAACCAAGTTTGTCCCCCCCGGATCGCTTTCCAACGACGGCAAAGTCATCGAGGACATCAGGAAATACGACTGACCCGAAAATCCCGAGCAAAGCCAGCGCTCGAGAGCGCCGGCTTTTTTATGCGTACTGCACCGCCACCTTGCCGACCCGCTCCCGGGCGATGATGAGCTTCATGATCTGCGCCGTGCCGTCGCCGATCTGCAAGCCCAGCACGTCCCGCATCCGCTGCTGGTGGGGCATATCAGTGGTGTAGCCGTAGTGGCCGTGGGTCAGCAGGCATTGATGGATCACTTCGTAGGCCAGCTTCGGCGCCCACCATTTGCACATGGCGGCCTCGGCGGTGTGGGGCAGACCCCGGTCCCGCAGCCACAGAGCTCGGTAGCACAACCAGCGGGCGGCGGTGAGCTGGGTGTCGGCTTCCGCCAGAGGGAAGGTCACGCCTTGGTATTGGGCCAAGGGCGCGCCGAAGGCCTTGCGCTCGGTGCTGTATTGCCAAGCCTCATCCAAAGAAGCCTGGGCAGCGGCCAAGCATT